>JBJMNA010000071.1:0-8057 GCA_045804485.1 Chloroflexota bacterium | reverse complement strand
GTCAGCCGGTCGAGTCGCGGGGCCGCGAGCATACCAAGGCGCACTCCGACGACTGCCACCTCGACCACGACGCCCGCGAAGACCACGACGGCGATCACGCCGTCCATCGCGGCCACCGACCGGTTGGGCGACTCACCGGTCGTCCGCGGTGGCGGGCACCTCGCCTCCGGCGACGCGGAGCGCAAGACGCGTTCCGGGCGGGGCGTCCGCCCCGTCCCGGACGATCCGGTCGTCATCCGCTCGCCGCACGATCGCGTAGCCGCGGTCCAGCGTCGCCTGCGGCCCGAGGACCGCGAGCGCAGCCGACGTTGCATCGAACGTCCGACGCGAGGCGGTCACCCGCCCGAGCGCGAGCGGTCCCATGACAGCGGCGCGCTCCAGCCGGCCGCGGTCGCGGGCGAGACGCGTCGGAAGGGTCGGTTCCAGCCGTGTCGCGAGACGCTCCTGCACGCGGCGACGCTCCGCGACCGCGTCACCCACCGCCCGAGTCGCCCGGTCGACGAGCAAACCGACCCGCTCGCGCGCCGAAGCGAGCTGCGCGACCGGGCTTAGCCGCTCGAGGGCGCGTCGCTCCCCCGCGATCTCGCGCTCGCCCACGCGGATCCTCCCCGCGACGGCCGCATCAAGACGGCGGCCGCCCTGTCGGACCGAGGCGATGAAGTCGGCACGATCCGGAACCGCGACTTCCGCAGCGGCGGACGGTGTGGGCGCACGGACGTCGGCCGCGAAATCGCACAACGTGACGTCCGCCTCGTGGCCGACGCCACAGACGACAGGCACCGGATGCGCGACGACGGCACGGACCACCGCCTCATCGTTGAACGGCCACAGATCCTCGAGCGACCCGCCGCCCCGGGCCAGGATGGTCATCGCGGGCGCCTGGTCGGGACGGCCCGCGGCGACACGATCCGCCGCATAGCGCTCCACGTTCCGGAAGGCACGCAGGAGGCTCGCAGGTGCGGACTCGCCCTGGACCTGCGCCGCGACGAGGACGACCCGCGTCAGCGGCCAGCGACGCGCGAGGACGTGACAGATGTCCTTCCAGACGGCGCCGGTCGGGCTCGTGATGACCGCGATGGTGCCGGGTCGGGACGGCAGCGGCCGCTTCCGTGCGCCGTCGAACAAGCCCTCCGCGGCCAATCTCGCCTTGAGCGCCTCGAACCGGAGGGTGAGGTCGCCCAGACCGGCCGGCTGGATCGATTCGACGTAGAGCTGGAGCGCGCCCTGTGGCTCGAACAGGTCGACCCGGCCGTGTGCGACGACCCGCAATCCAGCCTGCGCCTCGAACGCCGAGCGGAGCCGGTCGTCGCGGAACCAGACGCATTGGAGCTGATTCCGCTCGTCCTTGAGCGCGAAATAGGCGTGTCCCGCGGACGACACCGTCACCCGGCCGATCTCACCTTCGACCCACAGGTCCGCCAGCCGCGGATCCGCTCGGACGGCGCCGCGGATCGCCCGGGTGACGTCGCTGACGCCGAGGATCCGGACGCCGAACGTCCCGGGCGGGGCGCCAACAACTGGGGCGCCAACGGGTCCGCCGGCGACCGGTTTCGCGGCCGGAACCCTGCCCGGACCGACCGGACGCAATCCGGCGTCTCGGGGATCGACCGGCACGGCGTCCCAGCTCGGCAGTGCCCAGTCGGGTGGATCCTCGTCGCGCATCGGGCGCTCGCTCACATCCGGGTCTGGTATTCCCCGGTCCGGGTGTCGATGCGGATCGTGTCGCCGGGCTCGACGAAGATCGGGACCTGGACGACGAGGCCTGTCTCGGTCGTCGCTGGCTTCCGCGCGCCAGATTGCGTATCGCCCGCGAAACCAGGTTCGGTCTCGACGACGCGAAGGTCGACCGTGACCGGCAGCTCGACGCCGATCGTCTCGCCCTGGTAGCTCGTCCGGTCGATCGTCATGCCGTCCTTCAGGTACTGAGCGGTCTCGCCGAGCTGGTCCGTGGTGAGCATGAACTGGTCGTAGGTGTCGTTGTCCATGAAGTGGTAGTCGGCGCCGTCGCGGTAGAGGAACTGGACGGGACGCTTCTCCATCGACGCGCGGGGCCACTTCGTCCCGGCCTGGAACGATCGCTCGACCGTCTGGCCGCGCTTGATGTTCCGGAGCGTGATGCGCACCTGGGCACTCCCGCGGCCCATCTTGATGTGGTGATAGTCGAGGATCTGCCAGAGCTCGCCGTCGAGCTCGATGGCGACCCCCTTCCTCAATTCGCCGGTGCTGATCATGTGTGTGAGGGACTCCTGGGCGTGCACGCCGGCGGGTCGTTCGATCGCAAGGACGCGCTGACCGGCGGGGATTCGAGTGATGGATCGAGGCTCGATCGTAGCAGACGACGAGCGTCAGCCCGGGAGCGCGATCACCTCGCGCGGGAACCGTGTCAGCCGCTCCACGCGGCCGGCGGCGGCATCGAGCAGGACGAGGTCCTCGATCCGGACACCGATCTCGCCGTCGAGGTAGACGCCGGGTTCGACGGAGAAGACTGTCGGCGTCGGCAGCGGGGTCTCGGCGGCGAAACGGCCGAGCGACGGACCTTCGTGGGTGGCAAGACCGATGCCATGACCCGTGCCGTGCCCGAAGTGATCGCCGTGACCGGCGGCCTCGATGACACCCCGCGCGACGGCATCCACAGCACGCCCGCTCGGCAGCGCCGCAACACCTCCGGCGACGGCGTCTTCGACCGCGGCGATCGCGTCGCCCTGGGCGCGCGCAACGAGCGCGTAGACGTCGAGGTCGCGCGCTGCAGGCTCGCCGACGAACAGTGTCCGCGTCATGTCGCTCCGGTAGCCGGCGACCTGCGCCCCGAAGTCGAACAAAAGGACCGTGTCCGCGCGAACGGGCCGATCGCCCGGCGCCCCGTGCGGCAGCGCCGCTTCCGGCCCCGACAGGCAGGTGACATCGAACGCGAGCGCCTCCGCGCCGCCGGTCCGCATGAGCCATTCGAGCCGGAGCGCGAGCGTCGCCTCCGTGACGCCGACGCGGATCTCGGGGAGCAGCGTCGCGAGCGCCCGGTCGGCGACGGCGCAGGCCGCGGCGATCCGTTCGATCTCTGCCGGCTCCTTGGTCGCCCGGTCGCCCTCGAGCCAGCCCTCCACCGGCACGAGCTCGACGTCGGGCGCCGCCGTCGCGAGGCGTTCCCAGACGGCGTGCGACACGAAGCCCGCCTCGACCGCGACCCGCCGCGCGCCGACCGAACGGAGGAGCTCCGGCCATCGGCTCGGCAGGTCCTGGTAGGCGGCGAACCCTCGCGTGTCGGGCGCCTCCCTCCGCGCCTGGATCGTGTAGCGCGAATCCGCCAGCAGGACGACCTCGTCGGGACTGACCAGGAACTGGCCGGAATTCCCCGCGCTCTTCTCCTCGCCCTCGGCGAGCGTGAACCCGGTGAGGTACCGCATGTGCTCGCGGCGGACGCCGAAGTAGGCATCCACGCCCGCCTCCGTGAACCGCGACCGAAGCCGGCCGAGGCGCGCCGGCCGGGCCGCCCGATCCGCGTCGTCCCAGCGCTCGAGGTCGGCCGGGCCCGGCGGCTCGGCGAAGTCCGCGGCGACCGGCAGCGCCCGATCCGGAACGCCCGAGGTCACTGCTTCATGTACTTCTTGACGTTCGCCTGGTGCTCCTTGAGCGTCTTTGCGAATGCCGTCGTGCCGGTCCCGTCGCCCTTGGCGAGGAAGTAGAAGTAGCCGTCCTTCGTGTCCGGCTCGAGCGCGGCATCGATCGAGGTGAGCGTCGGTGTCGTGATCGGCCCGGGCGGCAGCCCCTGGCTCGTGTAGGTGTTGTAGCCGGCGAGCTTCGCCGGCAGCGCCTCGTTCGTCAGCCCGCCATCGATCGGCGCCCAGAAGACGTACTTCGTCCAGTCCTTCACGGGGATCTTCGCCAGCTCGAGCGAATCGTGGACGTAGAAGATCGTCGGGTCCGACTGGAGCAGTCCGATCGGCCACTTCGTCTTGTCGAGCCTGTTCTGGTAGACGCCCGCGATGAGCGGCTTCTCTTCCGGGAGCTGTGCCTCGCGCTCGACGATCGACGCCAGAGTGAGGACCTGGTAGAAGTTCAGGCCGCGATCCTTGGCGACCGCCATCCGCTCCGGCCCGACGTTGGCGGCGAACTTGTCGAGCATGAGCCGGAGGAGCTCCTCGGGCGTCGTGTCGGGCAGGACGCGATAGGTCGCCGGCCACAGGAAACCCTCGAGCGAGGCGCCCTTCGGGGCGTCCTTCAGGATCGTCGCGAGCCACGGGTAATCGGCGATGAGCTCGGCGGGCGGGTTCTTTGCCAGGTCGTAGAACTCGGACGCGTCCATCTGGAGTGGCAGCGTCTCGAGCTTGGCCGTGACCTGTTCGAGCCGCAGACCGGTGCGCAGACCGATGTCGACGAACTTGACCGCCGGCGGCGCGAGGAGAGCGTGGACGAGCTGATCGGGCGTCATGTTCTTGCGCAGCACGAACGTGCCCTGCTGGAGCGATCCCGTCAGTTCGTCCACCGTCGCGATGAACACGAAGGTCCGGCTGTCGGCCAGGAGACCCTGGTCGGTCAGACGCGTCGCGATGCTTCGCGCCGTATCGCCCGACTCGATCATGAACTCGACCTGCGTCGCGTCGCTCGAGGCCGGTGTCGTGAGGGCGGCCCCGAGGTTCTCACGAACGATGTCCTCGACGAACGGGATGTTCAGCGCGGCCGGGTTGTCCGCAGCGACCGACATGATCGTGCTGGCGACCATCGGACGGAGCGCCGTGAGCGCCACTGCGAGGACGACGGCGGCGAGGACCAGCGCGAAGACGAGGAACTTCAGGAACCCGACGATGCCGTGCCCACCCCTGCCGTTCCCGTTGTTCCGCGGCCCGGGGACCGGTTCGGAGAATTCCGGGATCGTATCCGTCGCGTAGGCCTCCGGATCGTATTGGCGTGCCTCTTGGACACGCGCTCCGCGTGGGCGTCCGCCGGAGCGGATCGTCATTGGTCGCTCTCCTGGGGGTCTGGTGGGCGAGGTGTGGACGAACGGCGGCCGGCGCGTGTGTCGAGCTCGTCCTGGAGGATGATCGCGGCGGCCTCACGATCGACACGTGCCCGATACGTGTCTCGCTGGGCCTTGGTCGGCGGTCCCCCGGAGCGACCGCGTTTCATCGGGCCGAGTCGGGCCTCGGCGAGATGGCTGGTCAGTCGCTCGTCGCGGAATGCTACCGGAAGTGCCACGATCTCGGCCACTGCGTCGGCCCATGCGCGGGTCAGGGTTGCCTGCGGCCCCTCGTCGCCGGACGTGTCGAGCGGGAGGCCGACGACGAGCGTGTCGATGCGCTCGCGTTCGATGACCGCGGTCAGGCGGGCCGCGTCATCCTCGATCGTCCGGCCGCGCCGGAACGTTTCGAGCGGCCGCGCGATCGCCGTCGCCGCGTCGCCATCTGCGATGGCCAGCCCGACGCGTCTCTCTCCGAGATCGACCCCCAGCCACCGCGTCACGGTCCCGCCGACGGCGACGCGGATCGCGCCGGCGTCTGGATCTGGACGGAGTGGCCGATCGTCAGGTCGACTCGGCTGTCGAACGTCGGGATCGATCCGGACCAGTCGGGTGAGACCGCGATCTCGACCTCGCCGTAGGGCGCCAGGATGGCGCGAGCCTCGTCGATCGGCTTGCCGAGGACCATCGCCTCGAGCGCCGCCGGATCCAGGATCGCGATCTGTTGCGCGGTGATCGTGACCGGGAAGCTGACCGTCTGGCCGACGACGATCGCGTCGCCGACCTCGACATCCACCGAGCCCGGAACGAGCTGGTGTCCCTGGTCGATCGCCTGGTTGACGGCGGCCTCCGCGATCGCCCTGACCGGAGCGGAATCGGCCGCGACGACCGTCCCGGTGGCGGACAGCCCGAGGCCGAACGACTGGACCTCCTGGCCGACGAGCGTCTCGGGCGCGACCGTGGGCGTGGACTGGCCGAGGACGCCCGTCGCCGGGAAGACCGTCGCGCCAGCCGGCGCCTGCGATGGGTCCGCCATCGACTCGCGGAACGCCTCCTGGAGCGACGAATCGAGGGCGGCCATCGCTCCGTCGACGTCCTCCTGCGTCACCCTCGTGAACTCCTCGCTCCGACCGCCGGTGGTCGGGTCAGGGTTGGTGACCTTGAGGAAGAGCGATGATTCGTTGCGCGGGACGACGACGATCGTGTTGGCATCGACGTTGCCGTCCGGACCGCCTTCGACCGCGGTGACCTTGACGCTGGCGCGGGCCGGGAAGATGGTCAGCCCGACCAGCTCGGCCCGTGGGACGGTGACGGTGACGAGCGTCCTGAACCGGATGTTGTTCTCGGTGCCGACGATGCTGCCGGACGGGATCCGGTTCGTGCTCGTCGGGTCGCGGTTCTCGAAGCGGACCGTGCCGGTCGCCTTGGTCAGCTGGACACGCTTGCCGGTCGCGGGAAAAGTGTCGTTCACCGAGACCGGGATCGTGATGTTCTCGGCCGGGACGACAGGCGGATCGCCGCCGGGCGCTGCCGCGTTGGGGTCCGCGACGACGGTCACGTGGACCGGGGTGATCGCCTCCGGCCGTGGCGTCACGACGATCTTCGCCGACGGCAGGAGGATGTACGCACCGACCGCCCCGACGAGCAGGGCGAGGGCAAGGATCGCCGCTCCGATGAGCCACGGCGTCCGGATGCGGCTGCCTCCACGATCGCTCGCGCCCGGTCGGGCCGGTCGCGGCTCGGGCGCGCGCGTCATCTCGCGGGAGACAGGGGCGCGGACGGTCGCGCTCGAGTCGGCGGTGGCGGCAGCGGCCACGCCCGCCGCGGCCATCGGTCTCACGTCGGTCGGCGGGCTGCTCCGGACAGGTTCGTCGCGGAGCGCGGGCGTCACGGCGGCGGCCGGGGCGACACCCGGACCAACCCCGCCGGCCGCCTCGTACTCGGCAACAGACGCGAAAACGGGCAGTCCCGCCGACGACGCGAGCGCGCGCGTCGCCGGATCCGCTGACACGATCGACAGCTGCTTCTCGTGCTCGGTGGCGTCGCGGGACAGCAAGCGGAAGTTGATGCGCGAGGTCGCCACCCGCGAGCCGTACGGCAGGACGACCGCCAGTCGCTCCTGCTGAGCCGTCCGGATCCGTGCGGCCGCCGACGTGATCTCGTCGTCGACCTCGAGGTAGATGAGGCGTGACGCCATCGTCAGACCTTCATCGCCCGGAGGACTCGGCGGAGGGCGGCGTCGAGCGGATCCTCTGTCGTCTGAAGCTCGATCGCCTGGAAGGCGAGTCCGAGAGGCGTCACGTCCTGCTGGTCGACGAGCAGCTCCGTGGCGTCCGAGATCGTGTCGATCTGGTCGGGCGCCATGACGATGACCTCCGGCGGCCGCGCGAACGGCAGCCGCTCGTAGAACGCCTCGGAACCGAGCGCGGCGCGGATCTCGGGGAGTCGCGATCCGCCACCGCACAGGAAGATCCTCCCGGGCAGGAGGTCGCCGCCGGACAGCTCCTCCATCACGAGCTCGACGCCCGCTGCCCAGACGCGAACGTCGTCGCCGACGATCGTCGCCACCTCGGCCGACTGGTCGACGCTCACGCCGCGTGCATAGTCGACCTTGAGCGATTCGGCACGCGGGAACGGCAGGTCCAGACGGTCCGCAAGGCTCTTGGTGAAGGCTCTGCCACCGAGCGCGAACATGCGTGTGCCCTCGATGCCGCCCTGCCGGACGAGCGCGACGTCCGTCGTGCCGCCGCCGACATCGACGAACAGCGCGCCCGCCTGGCGGATGTGGTCGCTGCCGAGGACGCGCGCGACGGCGTACGGCTCGGCGACGATCTCGAGCAGGTCGAGGTCGAGCTGCGACGCGACACTCTGGAGCGCGCCGAGGTGGACGAGGGGTGCGAACGCATTGAAGATCCCGATCTTGACGTGACGACCCTGGAAGCCGACCGGGTTCGTGAGTGCGTAGCCGTCGATCGAGGCGCCCGTGACGGCCGCATGCACCAGCCTGACGTCGACGTGCGGGAGCCCCGTCTCCCAGGTGATCGCCCGCTCGGCTTCGTGGAGAGCCTCGCGCTGGACGGTGTCGATGAGCTTCTGGAGCTCGGCCTCG
>JBJMNA010000070.1:0-4465 GCA_045804485.1 Chloroflexota bacterium | reverse complement strand
CGACGACGCGGCGCCGCCAGCCGTGGTCGCCGAGGTGGTCAAGAACCCGAACTACACGGCGGTCTTCGCCGCCGAGCTGATCGAGCTGGCGCGGGCCGATCGCCGCATCGTTGGGATCACGGCGGGGATGCCGACCGGGACCGGCATGTCGAAGTTCCAGGCGCAATTCCCTGATCGGATGTTCGACGTCGGCATCGCCGAGCAGCATGCCGTCGCGATGGCGACCGGTCTGGCGATGGGTGGCATGCGGCCCGTCGTCGCCCTCTATTCGACGTTCCTGCAGCGGGCCTTCGACCAGACCGTCCACGACGTCTGCCAGAACGACCAGCCGGTCCTCATCGCGGTCGACCGCGCCGGATTGGTCGGCGAGGACGGGACGAGCCACCAGGGCATGTTCACGTTGTCGGCGCAGCGCCAGCTGCCGAACCTCGTCATCGCGTCGCCCAAGGACGAGCAGGAGCTGCGGTCGCTGCTGCGGACCGCGCTTGCGCAGGACCACCCGTTCGCTCTCCACTACCCTCGCGATGCGGGGTTCGGGTTGGACCCGGTGACGCCGACCGTGCTGCCGGTCGGGCAGGGCGAGGTGCTGCGCGAGGGCGACGACCTGCTGTTCGTCGGTTTCGGGCCGATCGTGGCTCGTGCCGTCGCCGCGGCCGACCTGCTGGCTGCCGAGGGATGGTCGGTCGGCGTCATCAACGCCCGGTTCGCGCGGCCACTCGACAGGCAGCTGATCCTGGACCAGGCGCGCGGCAAGAAGATGGTCGTCACGTTCGAGGAGAGCGTCGTCGTGGGTGGGTTCGGCAGCGGCGTGCTCGAGCTCGTCGAGGAGGCCCGCCTGGCCGATCCGGCGTATCGCGACGTCGTCGTCCGCATCATCGGCATCCCGGGCGAGCGGTTCGTGGACCACGGGTCGGTGTCCGATCTCCGACGCGTGCTCCGGCTCGACGTCGATGGGCTGGCCGGCCAGGTCCGCGAGGCGCTCGCGACGCTCCGGGCGACGCCGGGTCGCTCGGGTTCAGAGGTGGCCGCGGGGTAAAGGGTCGCGGCGCCCGCCGGGTAAGTCTCGGTGCAGCGGGCTGTGCCACGATAGGCGGGTGAGTCCGGTGTCGGCGGCCAAAGTCAAGGAGAAGCGGGTCCGGCTCGATCAGCTGCTCGTCGAACGCGGGCTGGTCGCGTCACGGAGTCGTGCGCAGGCGTTGGTGCTGGCCGGCAAGGTCAGGGTGGGGGACGGTGACGCCGCTCGTCACGATCGCAAACCGGGCGATCTCATCGACCCCGCGACGACGATCACCGTCGCCACGCCGGAACCCTACGACAGCCGTGGCGGCTACAAGCTCGCCGCCGCGCTGGACGCGTTCGGCATCGACCCAGCGGGGCTGACGGCGCTCGACGTCGGCGCGTCGACCGGGGGCTTCACCGACGTCCTGCTCCAGCGCGGCGCGCGACGTGTCTACGCCCTGGACGTCGGTCGCGGACAGCTCGCCGAGACGCTCCGTGCGGATCCGCGTGTCGTCTCGATGGAGCGGACGAACGCACGTGCGCTCACCGCGACGACGCTTCCCGAACCCATCGACCTCGTGACGATCGACGCCTCGTTCATCTCGCTCGACAAGATCCTCGGTCCGGTAGCCACGACGCTTCGGCCGGGGTCTGGCCGTCACGTGGTCGCGCTCGTCAAGCCGCAGTTCGAAGCCGGGAAGGGCCGGACGGACCACGGCGTCGTGCGCGACCCGGCGGTCCATCGCGAGGTCCTCGAACGCGCCGTGGTCGCGGCGCAGACCCACGGTCTCGGAACCCGTGCGGTCATCGCCTCGCCGATCACCGGTCCTGAAGGCAATCGCGAGTTCCTCGTCGACCTCGCGCCAGGACCCGGCTGTGCCGAGATCGCCGAGCGCATCGCCGAGGTCACGGCCGCGTGACGGTCGCGCGGATCGGCTTCGCCTACAACCCGACGATCGAGGCCGCCGTCGAGTTGAGCGCGCGAGCCGCCGGCTGGTGCCAGGTCCGCGGCATCGGTGAGTGGCAGGTCCCTTCCGGCGACACCGAGGCGCTCGTCCGCGAGCTTTCCACGACGGACGCGCTCGTGGTCCTCGGCGGCGACGGGACGTTCCTCCGCGCGGCGCGCGCCGTCGCCGACGTGGACGTCCCGGTCCTCGGCGTCAACCTCGGCAAGGTCGGCTTTCTGTCGAAGGCGGAGGCCGGTGAGCTCGATGCGGTGCTCGGGCTCATCGTTTCGGGCGACTACCGGCTCGAGGAACGGATGGCGATCGAGGCGAACATCCTCCGCCCGGGTCGGACCAACACCGATCCGACGGTCACGTCCAACCGCCTTGTCGCCCTCAACGACGTGGTCGTCGCACGCGGCGCGCTCGCGCGTGTCTGCCGCCTCGATGTCGCGATCGACGAGACGCACCTTGCCACCTTCATCGCCGACGGACTCGTGATCGCGAGCCCGACCGGCTCGACGGGCTATTCCTTCTCGGCCGGTGGTCCGATCCTCGATCCTGGCGCGCGCAACCTCATCGTCACGCCGATCGCCGCGTACCTCTCGGCGATCCGCTCCGTGGTCGTCGGCCCGGAGCAGAGGGTTCGGTGCACCGTGGTGGACGCCGTCGAGGCGCTCGTCTCGATCGACGGGCGGGACGATCTTCCGCTCGAGGTCGGCGACGTCGTGGAGGTCCGGGCGATGGCGAGACCGATCAGGTTCATCGAGCCGCACGGCGCTCAGCCGTTCTGGGACCTCCTGCGGCGCAAGGTTGCGCTGCTGCCGTCGTGACGGTCGGCCGCCTCCTCGAGCTGACGGTCAGTGACTTCGCGTTGATCGACCGGCTGCGGCTGACCCTCGAGCCGGGTCTCAACGTCATCACCGGCGAGACGGGCGCCGGAAAGAGCCTGTTGATCGACGCGCTCGGGCTCATCCGTGGCGCCCGTGCCGATACGGGTGTCATCCGTCACGGCGCGGAGACCGCGCGCGTCGAGGCGTTGTTCGACCGGATCCCGGAGCCGCTCATCGTCGTCCGGGAGGTGTCGGCCGTCGGCCGCTCGACGGCGAGGATCGACGACCTCGCCACGACGGCATCGCGCCTCGCCGATGAGGTCGCGCCTCTCATCGAGATCCACGGTCAGAACGACCAGCAGCGACTTCTCGACGAGCGCTGGCAGCGCGACCTGCTCGATGCGTTCGGGCGTCACGGCCCGGCACGCGCGACGATGGCCGACTCGGTCGAACGCTGGCGGGCGAACCGCGCCGCGCTCGCCGAGCTTGCGATCGAGCCACGCGAGCTCGCCCGTCGGGTCGACCTGCTCGAGTACGAGGTCGCCGAGATCGCCGGCGCGCGGCTGCGGCCGGGCGAGGCCGCCGAGATCCGCTCGAGGCTCGCGGCCGTCCAGCATGGCGAGGCGATCGCCCGGGGAGCGGCTGCTGTTCACGAGGCCCTCACCGCCGACGAAGCCGGTGCCCGTGAATCCGTCGCGGTCGCGGCTCGCGAGGCCCGCACGATCGCGCGGCTCGATCCGCGCTTCGAGAGCTCGGCAGAGCGTCTGGCCGGACTCGAAGCAGAACTGGACGACGTCGCGGCCGAGATCCGCGCGCTCGCCGAGGGGATCGACCACGATCCTGCCGCGATCGGCGCGCTCGAGTCACGGCTCGGCGAGATCTTCGCGCTCGAACGCCGCTACGGCGACGGCGAAGCCGCGATCATCGCGCACGGCGAACGAGCATCGGCCGAGCTCGAACGGCTTCGTGGGCTTGACGAGGAACGCGGCCGACGCGAGCGCGAAGACGCCGCGCTGCTCGCCGAGGTGGCCGTGGCCGCGACGACGCTGTCCGCGGCGCGTCAGTCAGCTGCGACGGAGCTCGTGGCAGCAGTCGGCGAGGCGCTGGTCGAACTCGGCTTCCCGGCCGGCGTCTTCGAGGTCGCCATCGGTCGTCGTCCCGCGGGAGACGATGAAGCCGCCATCGAGATCGCCGGCGACGCGGTCGCCTTCGACGGCTCCGGCGCAGACCAGGTTGTGTACCGCCTCGCCCCGAACGCCGGGGAGCCTGCCCGACCACTCGCACGGATCGCCTCCGGCGGTGAACTGTCTCGCGTCGCGCTGGCCATCAAGCGAGTCGTCGCCGAGGCGGACGAGACGCCGGTCCTCGTGTTCGACGAGGTCGACACCGGCATCGGCGGCCGAAGCGCAGACCCGATCGGGCGCAGCCTGTGGGCCCTCGCGCGCCGCCACCAGGTGCTGTGCGTCACGCACTTGCCGCAGATCGCGGCGCACGCGGATGCGCACTTCCGCATCGCCAAGCGCGAACGGGACGGTCGGACGATCACGGCCATCGACGAACTCGACCGCGAGGGCCGTATCGTCGAGCTCGCCCAGATGCTCGGCGGCGAGGCAGGCGGAGCGGCCACGCTTGCGAGCGCCCGAGAGCTCCTCGACCGCGCCGAGGCGTGGCGGGTCGGGGTCGTACAGG
>JBJMNA010000069.1:0-10636 GCA_045804485.1 Chloroflexota bacterium | reverse complement strand
GTGCAACTACACCTCGTTGATCGTCGGGCACGCGCACCCGGCGGTCGTCGCCGCGGTGGATGCGCAGGTCCGCCGTGGGTCCGCCTTCGCCGCGCCGACCGAGACCGAGATCGAGCTCGCAGAGGAGATCCGCCGGCGTGTTCCGTCCATCGAACGGCTCCGGTTCACCACCTCGGGCACCGAGGCGACGATGTTCGCGATCCGTGCCGCTCGCGCGTTCACCGGCCGCCCGCTGGTCGCCAAGTTCGAGCGCTCGTACCACGGGACGCATGACGGCGTCATGGCCGGAACACCGGGTGTCCCCGGGGCGATGGACGGACTCATGGCCGTCCTGCCGTGGGGCGATCCCGACGGCATCGAGGCGGCCCTCCGCGGCCGGCTCGACGATCTCGCCGCGATCATCATCGAGCCAGTCCAGGGCGCCGGCGGCGTCCGCGCCCCCGATGACGGCTTCCTGGCGTGGCTGCGCGAGCTCGCCGATCGCGCGGGCGCCCTGTTGATCTTCGACGAGATCATCTCGTTCCGGGTCGCACCGGGTGGCGCGCAGGAGCTGTACGGGATCCGCCCCGACCTCACCACGCTCGGGAAGATCATCGCTGGCGGCTATCCGCTCGCGGCGTTCGGTGGCCGCGAAGACGTGATGGCGATCTTCGACGCGCGACGGCCCGGCGCGATCAGCCATGGCGGCACGTTCAATGGCAGTCCCGTGGCGGCCGCGGCGGGACTCGCGACGCTCCGCGAGCTCACGCCCGCGAGCTACACGCGGCTCGCCGCCCTCGGTGAGCGGCTCCGGTCGCGCATCGCCGCCACGATCGAGCGTGATGGGCTCGATGCGCGGGTGACGGCCGTCGGGTCGCTGTTCCAGGTCTTCCCGGGGACGACGCCGGGTGCGACCGCATTCGCGACCGGGGCGAGTGCGGGCCCGAGCATGTTCCTCGCCCTCTTGCTCGAAGGCTTCTACCTCGCGCCGCGCGGGATGGGCGCCATCCCGGTCGTCGCGACCGAGGCGGACGTCGACGACCTCGCGGACGCGATCGGGCGCTCGCTCGTCGCTCTCGGCCACGTGCGCACGCCGGAACCTGCCACGGCCTGACAGCTCGCTCTGCGACGATGGCCGCATGACCATCGAGATCTCCGCGCTGACGGCGCGCCGGTACGTGATGGGCCGTGGTGGCCTGTGGCCGGGTCGACGCTGGCAAGGGCTTGACGGGACCCGCGCCGCGATGCGAGCCATGGAGGACCTCCAGCTCGATCCGCTCGTGATCGTCGCGCGGGCCCACGACCTGATGCTGCACAGCCGGGTGACCGACTACGCCATCGACGACTGGGCGGTCCTGACGTACGAGCGGCGCGAGTTCTTCGAGTGGGGCGGATGGCTGGCGGTCCGGCCGATGGACGAGCTGCCGTACTTCCGGGTGCTCATGCGTCGCGAGCGTGAGAAGGGGCACTGGCTCGAGGTCGAGCGCGATCATCACGACGCGATCGAGGAGATGCGCGCCCTGTTGCGGTCGGGCCGTGAGGTCAGCAATCGCTCGTTCGAGATGAGCGACCGCAAGCGCATCGACCACTACCGCGGACGCAAGGACAGCGCGCTCGCGCTCCACTACCTGTGGCGCGTCGGCGAGGCCATGGTCGCCCGGCGCGACCGCTTCGAGCGCGTCTACGCGCTGACCGAGGCCGTCGCGCCGGCGTCCGCCCTGCGCGAAGTCGACGAGGCGGAGGCCGACCACGTCCTCGCCCGAAAGGCGGTCGCGGCGGCCGGTCTTGCCAAGCTGAGCGGCATCAACACGGCGTACGTCAACAAGCTCAAAGCCGGCGGCCCTGCCGAGCTCGACGACTGGCGGCTCCGGGGCCTCGCCGACGGATCGCTCGTCGATGTCCGCGTCGAGGGCTGGCGGACGCCGCAGATCGCCCTCGGGGAGGACGCGGCGATCTTCGCCGAGCTCGAGGCCGGGCGCGTCCCGGCCGAATGGGCCCCCATCGGCCCGACGACCACGGACGAGGTCGCGTTGCTCTCTCCGCTCGACCCAGTCAGCGCCCGCGGGCGAGCCAAGCCGCTGTTCGGGTTCGACTACGTCTGGGAGGTCTACAAGCCGGTCGCGCAGCGCAAGTTCGGCTACTACACGATGCCGTTCCTGTGGGGCGACCGGCTGGTCGGTCGGTTCGACCCGAAGCTCGACCGGACGACCGGCACGCTCGTCATCCTCGGGCTGTGGCTGGAGGACGCGGGGACCGCGAAGGACGCGGCGTTCGTCGATGCGCTCGCCGCCAGCATGCGTCGGTTCATGACGTTGCTCGACGTGACCCGGGTCGACGTCGCGGCCGTCGGGGAGCCTCGTCTTCGGCGCGCGCTCGCCAGGACCGGCAAGGGCCGGCGGGCACGATCGGCCGTCAGCTGACGGCGCCGGCGGCACTTTCGGCTGTGGCCTCCGCCGGCCGTCGGGCGACGGCGACGAGGACGATCCCGCACGCCAGGACGAGCGCCGCCGCGCCGAGCATCGCTGCGCCGAGGCCCGCGCCGACCGAGACGAAGCCCATCACAGGCGGATAGACGATCGCGCCGATGACGGCGGTCCCGGACAGGAATCCGGTGACCGCCGCCGATCGGGCGGGATACCGATCTCCGGCGACAGCGACGATGAGCGGATAGACGGGACCGAACGCGAACCCGACGACACCGAAGAGCAGTATCGAGACGGGCAGCGACGGGACGAGGACCGCGGCGACGAGCGCGACCGCAGCGGCAACCGAGGAGGTGGCGGCGAACCAGGCGTGGTCGAACCGGTCGCCGAGCCGTGCGCTGACGAGACGGCCGAGCGCGAGACAGGCCCAGAAGAGGGCCAGCGCGGACGTCGCGAGCGTCAAGGACGCCGCCTCGAGATAGCGGACGAGCCAGTTGCTGACGCCGATCTCCGAGCCGACATAGCAGGCGATCGCGATCGCGAGCAGGATCAGGGGCAGGGCGAGGCCGGTCCGGACGGCACTCGCGCCGGGGACGTGCTCGTGACGTCCGGACGGGAGTGGAACGACGGCGAATAGGATCGCGATCGGGACGGCGGCGAGCGCGCTCCAGATGATGACGGCCTGCCAGCCGACGCCGGCATCCACGATCCGCCCGACGAACAGCGGAGACGCGAGCGCGCCCAGGCTGAAGCTCAGGTGGAGCAGGTTGAGCGCGCGGCCTCGGCCCTCCGGGTAGAGGTCGAGGACGAGCCCGTTCATGCCTCCGTCGATCATCCCGAACCCGAGGCCGATCGGGATCGCCGCGACGAGGAACAGCGTCCACGTCGGCACGGTCGCGAGCGCGGCGAGCCCCATCGCCAGCAGGACGAAGGCCGCGGTGAGAACGACCCGACGACCGATCCGCTCGGTCAGCAGCCCGCCACCGATCGAGCCGCCCACAGACGCGACGGCATTGACGAAGAAGAAGACGCCGACGCCAGCGTCGTCCTGGCCGAACGCGGGTTCGATCGAGCGGATGAGGGATGGCACGAGCAGGCCGGCCCAGCCGAGGAATGCGAGCCCGGTGCAGGCGAGGATCGCGCCGGGTTCGATCCGTCGGGGTGAGGGGGAAGACACCCGGTGATGCTACCGGTCCGACGTGCCGTGTATGGTCGCCCCATGGCCGAGCCGTCGCCGAGCGGGATCCTCTTCTTCGTCCACGGCGCGAATGACACCTCGGAGGGTCACGCGGCGACCGTTGCCCGGCTCCAGGACGAGGTCCGGCGTCGCCGCTGGGACGTGACGGTCGTCGCGCCCGAGTGGCGGCGCGCGTCGGATCTTCGGCTCGGCAACTGGAAGGCGGCCGTCCATCGCCGCGGCCGCCCGTCGCCGATGCCCGTGCCGATCATCCGTGCCGGCGTCCGGCGGGACGTCGTCATGAAGATCGTGACGAACTACTTCGAGGACCGGCGCGAAGCGCTGTTCGACATCATCGGCCCGCAGCTGCTCGCCGACGTCATCGGGTACCACGCGCATCGGGCGTCGATCCAAAGGGTGTTGCGGAAGGAGCTTGCGGCGACAGCGCGTGGGGCACGAGGCCGGCCGGTCCTGCCCGTCGCAGTCAGTCTGGGTGGGATCGTCCTCGTGGATCTGCTCGCCGAGTGGCCCGAGGCGCCGGTCGAGGCGTGCGTCACCGTCGGGTCGCAGGCGCCCCTGCTGTACACGTTCGATGCGATCCCCGGGCTGCCGTATGACGAGGCGGATCCGCCGCATCTGCCGGTCCCCTGGCTGAACATCTACGACACGCGCGACTTCCTGTCCTTCCTCGCCGAGCCGCTGTTCCGTCGGGCGGACGGGGTCGCGAGTGTGGTCGACCTGCGGGTCCAGTCGGGCAAGGATTTCCCGCGCTCGCACAGTGCGTACTGGGACCTCGCGCCCGTCTGGGACGCGATCGCGACCGCGTTCACGTGGAAACGGACCGAGCCGCTCACCGTGCGCGAGGCGCGACGGCTCGGCTTCGAGGCGCGCACGGCGCCAGCGACGGGGACCGGAACCGGGGAGTGAGCGGCCGCCGAGCGTGCCCCGCCCGGCGGCCGCTCGACCCGTCAGCGGTGGAAGTCGGCGGCTGCGGCGAGCAGCACTCCAACGACCATGCCCAGGGTCGTGACCGCATGCAAGGCCATCCGCGCACGCGGGAGCTTTTGGACCACCATGGTCCACCTCCTGTTCGGCAGCCCGGCTACCTGCGAGAGGCCCGTGGCTTTGCGTCCCCGCCTCGCGACGGGTTTGCCATTGTCGATCGGCCCCGCCGGGGTCGACGGTGACCGACGGCAACAGGCTACGGCGCTCCCGGCCCGTCCCGCCAGAGGCCTACTCGGATGGGTCAGGACCGTACCTCGGTTCGGCGGCGCGGCGAGCGCTCGCGGGGCGGCCGCGGCAAACTGAGCGTGAGCCGCTGGACGTCGGGGTGAGCGCTTCGCGACACGCCGCGGCGCGGCCGTGGATGCATCGAGCGAGGTGACTATGACGCCGACCATGTCGACCCTTTCCCTGCCGGATCTGCGCGCAGCCGTGGCCGGTCGCGTCGTCACCGCGGACGACGCGGATTTCGATGCCGTCCGGCGCGTGGCTCTCGGGAGCTACGACGCTCGACCGGCCGTTATCGTCCGGGTGGCGAACGCGGCCGATGTCGCGACGGCGATCGCGGCGGCGCGCACCGCGGGCGTCGAGCTCGCCGTCCGGTGCGGTGGCCACAGCGCCGCCGGCCACAGCACGACCGAAGGCGGCCTCGTCATCGATGTCTCCGACATGAAAGCGCTCGACATCGACGTCGACGGTCGAACCGCCTGGGCGGAGTCCGGGCTGACAGCCGGGGAATACACCGCCGCTGCGGGCGAGCACGGCCTCGCGACGGGATTCGGCGATACGGGCTCGGTCGGAGTGGCCGGCATCACGCTCGGCGGCGGGATCGGCTACCTCGTGCGGAAGTTCGGGATGACCATCGACAACCTGCTCGCTGCGGAGATCGTCACCGCGGACGGCAACGTCCTGATGGTCGACGCCGACCACCATCCCGACCTGTTCTGGGCGATCCGCGGTGGCGGAGGCAACTTCGGCGTCGTCACCCGGTTCCGTTTCCGGCTCCACGACATCAGCGCGTTCACCGGCGGCCTTCTCGTCCTGCCCGCCACGCCCGAGACGGTCGCGGGCTTCATCGCCGCTGCCGAAGCGGCGCCGGATGAGCTCTCGACCATCGCCAACGTCATGCCCTGCCCCCCGTTGCCGTTCGTCCCGGAGGAGCATCACGGCAAGCTGGTGATCCTCGCGATCGTCGGATGCGTGGGCGAGCCCGACGCGGCAGCCAGCGTGATCGCCCCTCTCCGGTCGCTCGCCTCGCCGCTCGCCGACATGGTCGAGCCGATGCCCTACGCGAACATCTATCCGCCGGAGGATCCCGACTACCGGCCGAAGGCCGCCAGCCGGACGTTGTTCCTCGACCGAGTCGATCACGACACGGCGGCTCTCATCATCGAGCGGCTGATGGCATCGGACGCGTCGATGCGCGCGGTCCAGCTGCGGGTCCTCGGCGGCGCGATCGCCCGCGTGCCGACGGACGCGACGGCGTTCGCGCATCGACGGAGCAGGATCATGGCCGTCATCGCGACGTTCTACGAGGGGCCCGAGGACCAGGCCGTTCGCGAACGCTGGGTCACCGACTTCTCGCGCGCGATCGAGCAGGACGACAAGGGCGCCTACGTCAACTTCGTCGGCGACGAGGGCGAGGAGCGCGTCCGCGCGGCATACCCGGGGGCCACGTGGGACCGCCTCCGCGACGTGAAGCGCCGGTACGATCCCGACAACGTCTTCCGGCGCAACCAGAACGTGCCACCCGCCGACGACTGAGCGGACGCGATCCGGTCGTCACGCACCGCCTGTCGCGAAGTTGCAACCCCATCGCTCGGGGAAGCGGCGCGCCGGACGGTCGACCGTGGCAGCGTGCTTGGTGCCAGACGGAACACGGAGGATCGGTCATGTTCGAGACAGGGAGCCTTTTCGCGAGCTTCGCCGTCCGCGACACCGAGAAGGCACGGGCGTTCTACGCGGGCACGCTCGGGCTCGACGTGCGCGATGGCCAGGAGCCCGGGATCCTGGAGATCAACGGGACGGCCGGCTCGCCGATCGTCGTCTACCCGAAGCCGGACCACGCGCCGGCCGTCTTCACGGTGCTCAACATCGTCGTCCCGGACATCGATGCCGCGGTGGATGAGCTCGAGGACGCGGGCGTCCCCGTCGAGCACTACGACAGCGACGGCCTGAAGACCGACGACAAGGGCATCCTTCGTGGCCAGGGCCCGAGCATCGCCTGGTTCAAGGATCCGGATGGGAACATCCTCTCGGTCATCGAGACGACCCCAACCTGACGCATCGACCTACAGCGGCTTGCCCATCAGCTGGATCTCGAGGTCCGTTCCATCGCGCAGCGGCATGCGCTCGCCCAGATCGGCATACCCGTTCGCGGTGTAGAGCCGGATGGCCGCTGCATTCGTCGTCGTGACGCCGAGCCCGATGAGCCGGTAGCCGGCATCGCGCGCCCAGCCCTCGACGGCATCGAGGAGCGCACCGCCGAGCCCCTGGCCGCGAGCCTCGGGGGCGACCCACATCCCGTAGACGGCCGCGAACTCCGGGTCGGGCGCTGGGCCACCGTTGGCCATCCCGACGAACCGGCCGTCGTCCGTGACCGCGACGAAGGCCATGCCATCGGGGCGGTCCGCCCGCCGCTGCCACGCCTCGTCGTCATCGGTCAGCGCGCGCTCCAGCGTGTCGCCGAACGCGTCGGGGTCGGCGTCGAGGGCTCGGAGGCGGATCTCCCTGTGAGCCTGCCACTCGTCGGGTCGAACGCGGCGGATCTCCATCCGCGGCAGTGTACGAGCCGATCTGGCTCCCGCTCAGCCGAGCTCGTAGTCCAGCCGATACTCGACGGTGGTGCCGCCCTTCGCCTCGAACCCACCGGTGCCGCGGATCCCCGCGAGGTCGCCAGTCCCGGTCCCGTCGACGATCCGCCAGGTCGCCACGGAGCCCGTGCCGTCATGGCTCCCGAGCGACTCCATGACGAAACTGCCTGTCCGCCCGTCGAGCGTTCCGGTGATCCGCTGGAGCCCCACATATCGCGCGCCGGCCGCGCCCTGATAGCACATGAGCCAGTCGATCGCGCCGTCGCCGACGATCCCTCCACTGAACCGCTGCGTCCCGGTCGCATGCGTCAGCCGGATACCGTCGCCCTCCTCGATGGGCGATTCCTCGCCCGGCTTCACCTCGAATGTGCCCGTCACCGTCATCATCGATCCATCGTCGGCGCTCGGAGGTTTCGGTCGCACCCCATGCGGCGGCCCCGGCATCACAGAAAGGAACGACCCGAATGGATTGGACGCTCGAAGTCGTGCTGCTTCCCGTGAGCGACCTGGACGCGGCGATCGCGTTCTATCGGGATAAGGTCGGCTTCGTGCTCGACCACGACACGACGAACGAATGGATGCATGTCGCGCAACTGACGCCGCGGGGCTCCGGCTGCTCGATCGTCGTCGGCGACATGCCCGCCCAACGCGAGATGACACCCGGATCGATGCGCGGGCTCCAGCTCGTCGTCGCGGACGCGGAGGCCGGTCGCGCGGAGCTGATGAGCCGCGGCGTCGAGTGCAGCGAGATCCAGGTCTTCGATGACCGCGACGGCGGCACGTTCTTCGGCTTCAGCGATCCGGATGGCAACACGTGGAGCGTCCAGCAGATCAAGGCCCGCGCCGAGAAGCCGCTGATTCCCGTTGAGTATCGCGACAGGTTCGGTCTGTAACGCCTTTGCGACAGTCGGTCGCGGGTGCGGCACCCGGCTGCGCCGTCGGTGCTCGTAGGGTGTGAATCCACAGACCAAGGAGACCCAGATGCCCAGCCTGACTGCGCCCAAGAAGATCGAGCGCCCCACCATCGACCTGTCCGATATCGAGCTTCCGAAGATCGACCTGCCGAAGGTCGACGTCGGCGAAGCGGTCGCGAGTGCGGCCACGGCCGTCGGCCTGATGAAGAAGCGGCGGTCACGCTGGCCGTTCATCCTCGGGCTCGGCATCTGCGTCGCCGTCGCCGGCTGGGCATGGATGAACTTCGAGTCGCTCCGCACGCGCGCGTCGGGCGTGGCCACGAAGGTGAGCGCCCGCGTGAACACGATGCGCTCGGGCACCGACGACACCTACGCCTTCCCGGCCGCCGACCCGAAGCCCATCGAGTCCACCGGCTCGTACGAGTCCGGGTCGAACGGATCCGGCAGTGACTATCCCGAGGGGTTCGGCGGTGGATCGGACATGGCCGGCACATCCGGCGACGTGTCGGGTTCCGGTCTGGAGACGGCCAGCTCCCGGAGCTGATCTCCCCGCACAGCCACATCTGACCCCCGGTCCACATCGGATCGGGGGTCTTTTCGTACGCTCGGCGCGTATGCTCGCGCGATGAGCGACTCTGCCGATCTCGTCCGGACGGAACTCATCGACCTGCTCGATGGCGTCGGCGCGCACATGACCTTCGAGGACGCGGTCGCAGACTTCCCTGAAGACGCGATCAACCGACGGCCACCGAACGTCTCCTACACACCGTGGCACCTGGTCGAGCATCTGCGGCTGACCCAGTTCGACATCCTCGACTACATCGTGAACCGGAACTACGTCCCGCTCGGCTGGCCGGAGGAGCACTGGCCGGCCGCTGACGCGACGGCGACTGCCGCCGAGTTCCGCGCATCGGTCGACGGGTTCCTCGCCGATCAGGCCACGCTTCGGGCGATCGTCACCGACCCCTCCACCGACCTGCTGGCGACGATCCCCGACACTCCCGGACACACGATCCTGCGCGAGGTGCGGGTCGTCGGTGACCACAACGCCTACCACGTCGGCGAGTTCGCGATCCTCCGGCAGGTGATGGGGACGTGGCCGCCCGGTCGGGTCGGCTAGGCGAGGGTCACCGGTCCCTCAGGGCAGGGCGAGCGCGAGCTGCTCCGCTGCTGCGACCTCTTCGTCGGTGGGTCGAAGCCGATGGCGACGGCGATCCGCGATCCCGTTCTCGCGTGCGAGGTCGCGAACCCGGCCGCGGACGGGCTCGAGCACGTCCTTCGCGACATACGCACGGCCCTGGTACAGCCGCTCGTACATCGGCATCAGCTCGGGCCAGTCGCGCGCGAGGTTGTCGAGGAAATGCTCGCGCGTTCCCGGCTTGAGGTAGAGCACGTTCGTCCAGATCGAGGTCGCACCCGCGTCGCGCGCGGCCCGTACGACGTCGGCCATCTTGTCCGGGTCGTCCGACAGACCGGGCAGGATCGGCGCCATGCCGACGCTCGCGTCGATGCCGGCGTCGACGAGCGTCCGCAATGCACGGAGTCGCTGCTGTGGCGGCGCGGTGCCGGGCTCGGTCAGGCGCCAGATCGTCGGGTCGAGGGTCGGCACCGAGAAGGTGACACCGACCTCGGCCCGCTCGCTCGCGTACGAGAGGACGTCCACGTCGCGGACGATCATCGGTCCCCGCGTGATGAAGCCGATCGGCGTCCGCGCGTCACCGAGCGCCTCGATCGCGCCACGGGTCAGGCGGAAGCGACCCTCGGCCGGTTGGTACGGGTCCGTCGCGGTCCCGACGACGACCTTCTCGCGCTTCCACGAGCGCCGAGCAAGCTCACGCCGGAGGACCTCGACGAGGTTCGTCTTCACGCGGATCGAGGTCCCGTAGCGCGCATCCGACGGCCGGTCGGCGAGCTTCTCGAACGCCCGGACGAAGCAGAACGTGCACTGGTGGACACAGCCCATGTACGGGTTGAGCGACCAGCGGAACGACATGTTCCGGACGCGGGTCAGGGCGCTCCGGCAGGGCTCGTCACGATAGTCCGGGCGCATGAGTCATGATAGAACGGATGTTCTAGATTGGCTAGGAGTCGGAATCCAGGAACGCGAGCGCCGCGGCCGACAACACCGGCGACGTGCAGATGTCGTAGTGCGTCGTGCCGGGGATGATCGCCAGGGCGTGACCGCCGGCCGGTCGGCCTTCCCGTGTCCAGCCTCCGTCGCGCTTGCCTCCGTCGAGGAGGGCGAAGGCCTCGGCAGCGTGGCTGGGCGGGAACATGTCGGCGTCGGCGGCGACGAACATCGTCGGCATCTGTAGCCCGCGGACCTCG
>JBJMNA010000068.1:0-4835 GCA_045804485.1 Chloroflexota bacterium | reverse complement strand
GCTGAAAGGCCGGCCGACCGGCTTCACGGTCCCGATCCGCGAGGTCAGATTGTCCGCAGGTGCCGGGTTCATCACCCCGCTCTGCGGCGAGATGCGCACGATGCCCGGGCTCCCGTCCCGTCCCGGTGGGGAAAAGATCGACATCGACTCGGCGGGGAACATCGTCGGGCTCTTCTGACGGCGGAGCGTCAGTGGATGGCGCCCGTCGCAAGCGCGAAACACAGCGCGACCCCGGCACCGACCGCGAGCCCGATCGCACCTGCGCCCCACGCGGCCACGTCGATGGGGCCCAGCGCGTCCTCGCCGTGAGCGTGGTCGTCGTGCCCGTGATCCTCACCGTGGTCGGTCGTCTCGTGGTGGGAGACGGCTCCCTCGTGGCCCGGTGCGTCGCTGTCGTGACTGCTCATCGTCGTGTGCGGACCTCCCGCGGCCATTCTGGCAGACACCGACCGGGGCTACACTCGCCGACGTGACCGGCCCGCCGCCAGATCCAGGGCTCGTCGCGAGCCTGCGCGGCCTTGGCCGCGACGGTCGCCTGCTGTTCGCGATGCGGACGCTCCGCATGTTCGGCTACGGGTTCCTCGCGGTCGTCCTCGTCCTCTATCTGGCCGCCGCAGGCCTCGACCCCCTCGCGATCGGTCTGGTTCTCACGCTGACGCTGATCGGCGACACGATCATCTCGCTGTGGCTGACGACGAACGCGGACCGGTTCGGGCGACGGCGGGTGCTGCTGGCGGGTTCGGTGCTGATGGTCGTCGCCGGGGTCGTCTTCGCGTTCACGAGCTGGGTCCCGCTGCTGATCATCGCGGGCGCGATCGGTGTCGTGTCGCCGACGGGGAACGAGGTCGGTCCATTCCTCGCGATCGAACAGGCGGCCCTCAGCCAGACGATCCCCGACAGCCGCCGGACGGCGACGTTCGCCTGGTACAACGTCGCGGGCTACGTCGCCACGGCGACGGGGGCGCTCGGTGCCGGGCTCGTGAGCCAGGCCCTGATCGATCGGGGAGTCGCGCCGCTCGACGCCTATCGCACGGTCGTCATCGGCTATGCCGTCATCGGCGTCCTGATGGTCGTCGGCTTCTGGCGGCTCGGAGCCGCGATCGAGGCACCGCCCGCGATCGCCTCGACCGACGGGATCCGACGGCGGTTCGGGCTCGGGCGCTCGAAGGGCGTGGTCCTCAAGCTGTCGGTCCTCTTCTCGATCGATGCATTCGGTGGCGGGTTCATCCCGCAGAGCCTGATGGCCTACTGGTTCCACATCCAGTGGGGCGCCGATCCCGGACAGCTCGGCGTGATCTTCTTCGCAGCGAACCTGCTGGCGGCCGTCTCCTCGTTATCCGCCGCGAGGATCGCCCGACGGTTCGGGCTGATCAACACGATGGTCTTCACGCACATCCCGTCGAACCTCCTGCTCATCGCGGTCCCGTTGATGCCGACCTTCCCGCTCGCGGTCCTCGTCCTTCTGATCCGGTTCAGCCTCAGCCAGATGGACGTCCCGACGCGTCAGTCGTACGTCATGGCCGTCGTCGATCCGGACGAGCGGTCGGCTGCGGCCGGGGTGACAGGGGTCGCCCGGACGACCGGCGCCGCCATCTCGCCGTCGTTCTCATCGGTCCTCATGGCCAGCGTCGGCTACGCGGCGCTGCCGTTCTACCTCGCCGGCGGGTTCAAGATCGCCTACGACCTCTTGATGTACCGCGAGTTCCGGAACGTCAAGCCGCCCGAGGAGCGGCGGGCCTGACCTAGGCCGCCGGCCCCGCGCTGGGATCGCCGCCGCGACGACCCGGGCGACCGGGCATCCCGAAACGCCACCACACGAACACGACGATCGCCCCGACGACGACCACGGCGATCAGGAGATCGAACGGCTGGAGCGCGTGCCGGATCTGCTCCCAGTTGGCCCCGAGGAGGACGCCTGCGTATATCAGCAGGCACGACCAGATGAAGGCGCCTGCGGTCGAGAAGATGATGAACGTCGAGAGTGGCATCCGGGCGACGCCGGCCGGGAAGCTGATGAAGGTCCGGACGATCGGCAGCAGACGGCCGATGAAGACGGTCGCGGCACCATGGCGCGCGAAGAACGAGTCCGCGACCTCGATCTCGTGCGGACGGATCAACAGGTACTTCCCGTACCGCTCGAGGAACGGGCGCCCGCCGTACGCGCCGATGGCATACGCGATCAGCGATCCGAGCGTGTTGCCGATGGTCGCCGCGATCGCGACAAACCAGAAGTTCCAGGGCTGCCCGGTGATGGGCTCGATCTGGGACGGATCGGAGACGAGGAAGCCCGCGTACGGCAGGATCAGCTCGGACGGCAGAGGCACCATCGCCGACTCGATCATCATCGCGATGAGGACGCCGAGATAGCCGACCGCGCCGTAGAGCGTGTTGAGGAACGGGATGACGATCTCGTCGATGAAGGCGAGCACGCGGACCTCGTGGCTGGCAGGGGTGGGCGCGGCCGAGCATAGCCGACTATCCTCGGGCGGTGACGGAGCCGGAGGTCCCGCATTTCTATCCGGACCGCCGGAGGGCTGTGCCGATCGTCCTGACCGGCGCCGATCTCACGATCGCCGACGTCGAAGCTGTCGCCCGCGCGGGAGCGACCGCCTCGCTCGACGTCCACGCGCGCGAGCGGATGCAGGAGGCGCGCGACCTCATCGAATCGCTCGTCTCCGACGGCGCCGTGGTGTATGGCGTGACGACCGGTTTCGGGGCGCTCGCGTCGACGACGATCGCTCCAGAGGAGGCCGGACGCCTCCAGCGGAATCTCCTCATGAGCCACGCCGCCGGGGTCGGTGCGCCGTTCCCTCGGGAGATCGTCCGAGCGATGCTGCTCCTGCGCGCCAATACGCTCGCGCTCGGGCATAGCGGGTGCCGGCCGCTGCTCGTCGACCGGCTGCTCGACTTCCTTGCGCTGGGTATCCATCCCGTCGTGCCCGAGCAGGGAAGCGTCGGAGCGTCCGGGGACCTCGCGCCATTGGCCCACCTCGCGCTGCCGCTGATCGGGCTCGGCGAGGTCGAGCGCGACGGCGCCGTGATGCCGGCCGCTGAGGCGTTGCGCGCAGCGAGGCTGGACCCGCTCGCCCTCGAGGCGAAGGAGGGCCTCGCGCTGCTCAACGGCACCCAGATGATGGGAGCGATCGGAGCGCTCGTCCTGGCCGACGCGGACCGTCTCACGCGGTCGGCGAGCGTCGTCGCTGCGATGTCCGTGGAAGCGCTTTTGGGCACGGACGTGGCGTTCGCCGCGGCCTACCAGCTCGCGCGCCCGCATCCCGGCCAGGTCGCGGTCGCCGCCGAGCTGCGGCATCTCCTCCGTGACAGCGCCCTCCAGGCAGGGCACCACGGGCACGCGCACAAGGTCCAGGACCCGTACTCGCTCCGCTGCATCCCGCAGGTCCATGGCGCCGTTCGAGACACGCTCGACCACCTGCGGCGCGTCCTCGACATCGAGCTCAACTCCGCGACCGACAACCCGCTCGTCTTCCCGGGTGGTGGCGTCGCCGACGAGTCGACGATCGCGACGGGCGGCGGTCGCGTGATCAGCGGCGGCAACTTCCACGGCGAGCCGATCGCCCTCGCGCTCGACTTCGCCAAGATCGCCATCGCCGAGCTCGGCTCGATCAGCGAGCGGCGGACGGCGCTGCTCGTCGACCCGCGGCTCAACGGCGGTCTTCCGCCTTTCCTCGCGGCCTCATCCGGGATCGATTCGGGGATGATGATCTACCAGTACACCGCGGCCGCCCTCGTCTCCGAGAACAAGGTCCTGTCGCATCCCGCGTCGGTCGACTCGATCCCGACGAGCGCGAACCAGGAGGACCATGTGTCGATGGGCTCCATCTCGGCCCGCCACGCGCGGACGGTCGTCGAGCATGCCGAGCGGATCCTCGCGATCGAGGCGCTCGTCGCCGCCCAGGCGCTCGACCTTCGACTCCGTGACCCGGAGGTTCGTGGCGCGGCGCCCGGCGTCGGAGTCGCCGAGGCGCTCGCGCGGGTGCGGGCACGCGTCACGCACCTCGATGGCGACCGCGAGCCTGGAGCCGATCTCGCCGCGGCGACGGCGATGATCCATGACGGCGTGCTCGCCGATCTCGCCGGCTGATCGAGACGGGACGAACGCCGCTGTGGGCGACATCAGGATCGTGGACGTCACAGACGCCGCTTCGTTCCGACTGGTGCCGCCGTGCGGCGACCCGGGGTTCGACCATCGCTCGTGCGATTACTGGGAGGACGCCGATCACGGGTCGAAGGCAGCGCGGCTCAGCTGGCTGAAGGCCTCGGCGGGCGACGGCGGAAAGCCAGGCTCGGGTGCGCCGGGGAAAGGTCCACCCGCGAACCCGTTCCTCGCGGATCTCGAGGCTCGCGAGCCGGTCGCCAACCCGTTCGCGACGGCGAGGCCCGCGAACCCGTTCCTGACGCCCGGAGATGACGGCGATGAGCCCGTCGATAACCCGTTCGCGCCGCGACCTGTCGCGAAACCTGCCGTCGGGTCGGACGCACCGCGGAAGCTCCAGTTGCTCGGGCGAGGGCTCGGCGTCGCCGGCTCATACGCCAAGGTCCTCCTCCGCGATGACGTGCCGGCGGCATACGCGCAGTTCGGGCCACTGACGGCCTATCCGCGGGCGCAGCGGACGCGCGACCTGTACCCGGCGCTCCCGGACGCGCCGCTTCCCGCGGTCATCACCTGCATCGCGACGACGGCCGACGCGCGCGGCGCAGGCCTCGCAAAGACCCTCGTCGGCGCAGTGTGCGATGACCTCGCCGAACGTGGCTTCACCGCCGTGGAGACATACCCGACGATCGGCGCCGACCTCGATTCGACCAGCGCGGCCACG
>JBJMNA010000067.1:0-8254 GCA_045804485.1 Chloroflexota bacterium | reverse complement strand
GAAGGTCCTCGACGCCGACGGGCTCAAGCTCGATGACTCCGTCGAGGACGAGCTCGAAGCGCTCATCTGGCGGACAGAGGAGTTGCCCGGCGCGGCGAATGACGATCTCGGCAGGATGGTCGATGCGACGAGCCGGCTCGACGACTATCGAGCCCACCGCCTCCGCCTCGCGGGATTGATCGACGCGAACGCGCTCCATCTCGTCCTCGATGCCGCGAACGGATCGGGATCGGTCGTCGGGCCTGAGATCCTGGCGGCGACCGGTGCTCGTCTCGACGTGATCCATGCCGCGCCTGACGGCACGAACATCAACGTCCGCTCGGGTGCGACCGCCCCGGCTTCGCTCGCTGACGCTGTCGTTGCGGCGGGCGCCGACGCCGGCTTCGCGCTCGATGGCGACGCCGACCGGCTCATCGCCGTGGACGCGGGTGGCCAGGTCGTGGACGGCGATCAGGTCCTCGGCATCCTCGCCCTCGACCGGCTGTCGCGTGATGCGCTCCCGGGCGGCGGCCTCGTCGTGTCCGTGCTGTCCAATGGCGGGCTCCAGGCGGTCGTCGAGGATGCCGGCGGTCAGGTCGTCCGGACGCCGGTCGGGGACAAGTACATCCTCGAAGGGATGCAGGTGTCGGGAGCCGTCCTCGGTGGCGAGAAGAGCGGCCACGTCATCCTGCTCGAGCACACGACGTCGGGCGACGGGATCGTGACCGCCCTCGAGGTCCTGCGGGTCATGGTCGCCGACGGTCGCTCACTGGCCGACCTCGCAGCCGACATCCCGATGCTCCCGCAGCAGCAGCGAGCGGTGAAGGCGCGCCACAAGGACCAGTGGGAAGGCGACCGCGTCCTCCAGCGAGCGATCGCCGATGCCGGACGGCGCCTGGGCGACTCGGGACGCGTCCTCGTCCGGCCGTCCGGGACGGAGCCTGCGCTGCGGGTGATGGTCGAAGGCGCGGACGAGGCGCTCGTGACCGAGCTCGCCGACTCGCTCGCGACACTCGTCGGGGAGCGACTAGACTAGCCGCGGTGATCCTCGGGCGGATGCTCGCAGGGGCGTCGCCTCCGCCCTCCGAAAGGGACGAGGCGCGCACGACGTCGTCCGGAGACTCAACGGAGTTCGATCCTATGTGCGGCATCGTCGGATACACAGGGCCGCGGGAGGCCGGCCCGATCCTCATCGAGGGCTTGAAGCGGCTCGAGTACCGCGGCTACGACTCGGCCGGGATCGCGCTCGTGGACGATGCAGGCGGGTTGTTCGTCGAGAAGCGCGCCGGCAAGCTCGTCAACCTCCAGACCGCGATCGCCGACCGGACGCCCCATGCCGCCATCGGCCTTGCCCACACGCGCTGGGCGACGCACGGCCGGCCGAACGACCTCAACGCCCATCCTCACCGCGACTGCACGGGCGACATCACGGTCATCCACAACGGCATCATCGAGAACTTTCGCGACCTGCGCGACGGGCTCGAGGCGCGCGGGCACACCCTCACCTCCGAAACCGATACCGAGGCGATCGCGCATCTCGTTGAAGAGGCGTACGCGGGGGACATCGCCGAGGCCGTCCGTCGCGCTCTGCGGCAGCTCGAGGGCGCCTACGCGCTCGCCGTCATGCACAGGGGCGAGGGCGATCGACTGGTCGGCGCCCGCAAGGACGTGCCATTGGTCGTCGGTCTCGGCGACGACGAGAGCTTCCTCGCGTCGGACGTCGCGGCGATCCTCGCCCACACGGACCGGATCGTCTTCCTCGAGGACGGCGACGTTGCCGACCTGCGACCGTGGGGCGTGACGGTGACGGACGTCCACGGCACGGTGCGCGAGCGCGCGGTGACGGTCATCGACTGGTCGCCCGAGGCCGCCGAGAAGGGTGGCTACGAGCATTTCATGCTCAAGGAGATCCACGAGCAGCCCGAATCGCTGAGCCAGTGCATCGCCGGCCGGATCGACCGGAGCGATCACATCGTCGTCGACGAGATCGACGGCCTCGTCGACCGGCTCCGGGACATCGACCGGGTCGAGCTCATCGCCTGCGGCAGCGCCTTCTACGCCTCGCTCATCGGGGCGACCGCGCTCCAGGACTGGACCGGGCTGCCGGTCCGCGCGAACGTCGGGTCTGAGTTCCGGTACGGGCCACCGCCGCTCGACGCCCGGACGCTCGTCATCGCCGTGACCCAGTCGGGCGAGACCGCCGACACGATCGCTCCGACGCGCCTCGCACGCGAACGCGGCTGCCCGGTGATCGCCGTCACGAACACCGTCGGCTCCGCGATCACCCGCGAGGCCGATGCCGTGCTCTTCCTCCAGGCCGGCCCAGAGATCGCGGTCGCCGCCTCGAAGACGTTCGTGACCCAGGTGACGACGCTCGTCATGCTCGCGGCCGCGATCGCGAAGGCGCGAGGGACATTGCCGGAAGCCGACGAGCTCGCGCTCGGCCACGAGCTGCGCGCATTGCCGGCCGCCGCGGCGCGGGCCCTCACGGCCGCAGCCGAGACGACACCGGATCTTGCCCGTCGCTACGTGAATTCCCGCGGCTTCATGTTCGTCGGTCGCGGCGCCACCTACCCGGCGGCGCTCGAGGGCGCGCTCAAGCTCAAGGAGGTGAGCTACGTCCACGCCGAGGGGTATGCCGCGGGCGAGCTGAAGCACGGCCCGATCTCGCTGCTCGACGCCGAGTGCCCGCTGGTCGCCGTCGCGACCCGCTCTGCGGTGTACGACAAGCTGATCAGCAACGTCATGGAGGGCCGCGCCCGCGACGCGCGCGTCATCGCCGTCGCGACCGAGGGCGACGAGGCGATCGAGGACTATGCGGACGACATCTGCCGGGTCCCCGACACGCACGAGACCCTGAGTCCCGTCCTCGCGATCATCCCGCTCCAGCTGTTCGCGTACCACATCGCGGTCGCCCGGGGCACGGACGTCGACCAGCCGCGCAACCTCGCCAAGTCGGTCACGGTCGAATAGCGGACCGATGACGGACGGCCAGGTTCCGCCCGGGACGAGCGAGCTCGGGATCGACATCATCAAGGTCGATCGCATCCGGGCGTCGCTCGAGCGCTTCGGCGATCGCTTCACCCGGCGCGTCCTGACGGAACCCGAGCGGCGCTACGTCCGGGGCCGCCCCGAGACGATGGCCGGCCGGTGGGCGGCCAAGGAGGCGGTCTCGAAGGTCCTCGGCCTCGGAGTGCGAGGCATCGGCTGGCGCGACATCGAGATCGAGCGGCTGCCGACCGGACAACCATCGGTCCGCCTCCACGGCCGCGCTGCCGACCGCGCCGAGCAGCTCGGGATGGAGCGCGTGGCCGTCTCGATCAGCCACGAATCGGACTACGCCGTCGCGATCGCCTTCGGGATCCGGACGACCGGGGGGCGGTATGTCTTCCCGCTCGACATCGAGGAGCGGCTCGACGAGCGCGAACGGCGGATCCTGGCCCGGATCGAGCGTCTCCGCGCGGTCGCGGTCGCGGGCGGCGCCGAGGCGCTCGCGTCCGACGCTCCGTCCCGGGCAGACGGGGAACCTCAGCGTGCCTGAGCGCGGTCCCGTCGGCTTCGGTCGGCGCGACGCACCGGTCGGAGGACCGGCCACGCCCGCGTCCGTCCCGTTCCCGACGGGCGCGACGAAGCTCGACGACGACCTCGTCGCGACGCTCATCCCCGAGCGGAAGCCGCGCGGCCACAAGGGCTCGTTCGGCAAGCTGCTGGTCATCGCAGGCTCGATGGACTATGCGGGAGCCGCGCTCCTGGTCTGTCGTGCCGCGGGCCGGACAGGCGTCGGGCTCGTGACCCTCGCGATCCCCGAATCGCTCCAGCCGCTGTTCGCCGCCAAGATCGTCGAGGCGACGACGATGGCGCTGCCCGAGGACGACGTCGAGGAGGTCGATCCCGAGCCGGCGCTCGCTCGGATCCTCGACCACGACCACGACGCCATCGTCGTCGGGCCCGGGCTGCGCCCGGGTCTCGCAACGACCGACCTCGTGCGGTCGTTGCTTGCGCCGTCGGAGGCGGACGCGGCGCCGCTCGTCCTTGATGCCGAGGCGCTCCGTTCGATGGCCACGATGGATGGCTGGTGGGAGGGCGACAGGCGGCCGGCTGTCCTGACACCGCACAGCGGCGAGTTCGCACGCCTTCGCACGGGGAGCGGCGGCGGCGCCGACGAGGAGATCATCGACGACGACGATGACGAGGCACGGCTCGCGGCAGCGGTCGATGCCGCAGCGACCTGGAATGTGGTGGTGGTCCTGAAGGGCGCCCGGACGATCATCGCCGCGGCGGACGGACGGGCGGCGATCGCGCCATTCGAGAACCCCGCCCTCGCGACGGGCGGAACGGGCGACGTGCTCGCGGGGGCCGTCGGGTCGCTCCTCGCGCAGGGTCTCGACCCGTTCGACGCGGCGCGTCTCGGCGTCTACCTCCACGGGACGGCTGGTGAGGGCGTCCGCGAGCGGTTCGGCGACGCCGGGCTCCTCGCGTCGGACCTGCCGGACGGGCTCGCGACCGCCCGGAAGCGCCTCGTCGCGATGGCCCAGCGGCGGACCGCCAACAACCGGCTCGGTTTCGGCGCCGTCGTGCCGTCAGACCTGCGCTGACGCGTCGCCGCCTGCGATGACCGAGGTCGCGGCGCGCCGGCCGATCGAGCGCCGGCTGTCTGACGCCGGGCTCCCGCCCCTGCCGCGAACGGCGTGGCTGGAGATCGACCTCGAGGCGCTGGCCGACAATCTCGCCACGCTCCGGGACCTCGCGGGACCTGGCGTGCCGGTCCGGCCCGTCGTCAAGGCCGACGCGTATGGCCACGGCGCTGTCGCGATCGCCCTGGCTCTCGAAGGATGCGGCGCGGACGGGTTCTGTGTCGCCGCCATCGACGAGGCGCTCGAGTTGCGCGGGGCGGGCGTCCGGGGACCGATCGTCGTCCTCTACCCGGTGCCGGTCGGTTGGGTCGGGGAGGCGGCCCGCCTTGGGATCGCCGTGGCCGGTGGTGACCTCGGTGCGCTGACCGAGACCGCCCGCGCGGCGACCCGCCTCCCGGCCGGGCGATCGCTGGGCGTCCATCTCGAGGTCGAGACCGGCCTGGGACGCGGCGGCCTTGCCGGCGGCGACCTCGTGGCAGCCGCCCGGCTCGTGGCAGACGCGGCCGGTCTCACGCTCGCGGGGCTGTGGACCCATTTCCAGGCGGTCGAGGACGAAGCCGGCACGCGCGAGCAGGTCGCCCGGTTCGATGCGGCTGCGGCCAAGATCGCCGCCGCCGGGATCGGGTTGCCTGGACGGCACGTCGCCGCGAGCGCCGGGTTGATGACGTCCGATGCCATCGCGTACGACGGCGTCCGGCCCGGCCTCGCGGTCTACGGCCTCGTCCCCGATGAGCTCGACGGCGACCCGCGTATCGCCCGGACCGGGCCGCGGTTCCGGCCCATCATGTCCCTCATCGCACGCGCGGTCCGGGTCGCGGAGCTCCCGGCGGGCTCCGGCATCAGCTACGGTCCCACGTTCCGGACGGCACGCCCGAGCCGCATCGCGACCTTGCCGCTGGGCTATGGCGACGGCTGGTCTCGCTCGCTGTCGAACCGTGCCGAGGCGCTCGTCCGCGGCTGTCGCGTCCCGCTCGTCGGGAACGTGGCCATGGATGCCGTCATGGCCGACGTCACCGACGTCCCGGGACCTCCCGTCGACCTCGGCGACGAGTTCGTCCTCATCGGGCGATCCGGCGACGCCGCGATCCCCGTCGAGGAGCTGGCGCGGCTCCGCAACACGAACGCGTGGGAGATGGTGACCGACATGTCCCGCCGATTGCCCCGGGTGTACCATGCCGCCGCGGGACCGGTCGGCCTGAGGACTCTCACCGAGCGGAAGGGGTAGTCGTTTGGCGCGTATCGAACTCTGGAACGGCGACATCTGCGACCTGGAGGTGGACGCGATCGTGAACGCCGCCAATCTGTCGCTGTGGATGTCGACGGGCGTCGGCGGCGCGCTCAAGCGTGCCGGCGGCGACGCCATCGAGTTCGAAGCGGTCCGGCAGGCGCCCGTCCCGCTCGGTGGCGCCATCGTCACGCCGGCCGGGTCGCTTGCCGCCAAGGTCGTCATCCATGCTGTCTCGCTCGATCGCGACCGGCGCACGAGTGCCGCGGTGATCGACGCGGCGGTCCGCAGCGCGATGGCTCGCGCGCGTGAGGTCGGCGCGACGAGCATCGCCTTCCCGGCGCTCGGGACCGGAGTCGGCGGCTTCCCGCTCGACGAGGCCGCGCAGATCACGGTCGACGCCGTTCGCGAGGAGCTGGACGCGAGCCCGGGCATCGAGCATGTCATCTTCGCCCTTCGCGGCACGGCGGCCTACCAGGCGTTCAGCGATGCGCTCCACCGGTCGGCCGAGACGATCGGCGGTGCCTCGTGAGCCCGTTCGAGGCGACCGAGGAACAGCGTGACGAGCTCGTCGAGCAGGTCGCCCGGGAGATCCAGCTCCGTGGCCTGACCGGGCCGGCCGTCCACTTCCTCGAGGCCAGCCGGCCGTACCGGGCCCTCGGTGCGAACGCGATGCTGTTCTTCGATCCCGTCCTGCGCGGCGTGTTCGGTGGCGACCTCGCGTCGGCGAGCGAGATCCTCGCGGACGACACCGGCATCGAGCTCCTGATCGCCCGCCTCGAGGAGTCCGACGACGAGGTGGTCTGGGACGCCTGAACCCGGCGCCTGACCCGGTCGCCCGCCGTGACGGGTAGCATGGGCACGTGACCAGCGAGCCGCGTGCATTCCTCGCCCTCGACATGGGCGCCGCCACGATCGCCGCCGCCATGATCGGCCGCGTCGGAGCGCGCTGGCGGCTCATCGGATCGGTCACGATGCCGGCCGGGGCGGACATCGAGGCGATCCTGTCGGTCCTCGGGGATCGCGTCGTCGACGCCGATCCCGCGCTTGCAACGGCCCTCGAACTCCGTCGCGGCGGCGCGGTCGAGCTCCCGAGGCTCGAGGTCTCGAGCCGTCCGCCGCGCAAGCTCGCCGTCGTTGCGGCCTCCGAGCGCGCGCTCACGCCACTCGTCGCGACGGCGGCGCGCAGTGCCTGGCTCACGGTCGGTGCGAGCACCGAGCAGACCGATCCGCTCGCGATGTCGAGACTGTTGCTCGATGCGAGCGTCCATGGCGTCCTCGTCGGGGCCGGCGACCCGCCGGCGGCGGACGAGCGGCGCGCTCTCGGTGAGCTTGCTGCACTCGTGTCGGCGGTCGCCGAGCGGCGGCCGAAGCTCATCGTCGTCCTCGCCGGCGGGATGAGCGGGCACCTGCCCGCGTTCGGGGACGTCGGACGCCGGCCCGGCGAAGTCGTTCTCGGACCGGCCGCGCGTCGCGGCGTCCCGGGCGGGCCCCTCGCCGATCTCCTCCTCGAGCTCGCGCTCCGACCCGACGACGCGCACCGGTCGCTCGGCTGGGGCGCGATGGCGCTGGCCGACGTCCTCGACCGCCGCGTCGATGTCGTGGAGATCGGATACAACGCCGGAACCCGGGCATCGGCGACACCAGGCATCGGTGGCGCCGCGGCGACCGCACAGCTCGCCGTCGTCCCGACCGCGGGCCTCGCGCCACCGGACCCCGACGATGCGGTCGTCGACCGGGTCGGATTGTGGTCGACCTGGGGAGCGGACCGCCATCGGCTGCGCGACCGGCTCCGGGAGCTGCGCATCGCACCGTGGGCGGACGCGACCGGGGACGGCGCCACACTCCGGCTCGCCGCGGCCCGGGCCGCACTGTCGCGGCTTGCTGAATGGACGCCGGACTGGGACGACCGGCCCCCGGCCGACCTGACAGTCGCGACCGGCGGCGCGTGGGCCATCGCGCCGGCACCGGCCGTCGCGCTCGCCCTGGTCGACGTCCTGCGACGTCCCGGGGCCGGGCAGTTCGCGCTCGATCACGCCCGGATCCTCGCGCCACTCGGCTCGATCCCCGACGCCGACGAACGACGGGCGATGGTCGCCGACCTCGTCGACGACCTCCTTGCACCGCTCGGCACGGTCGTGACACCGGCCGGGATGCGGACCGGTCGGAACGCCGGCTCGGTCGTCGTCCGCGGCGAGACGGGCGAGACGCAGCTGGACCTGAGCCCTGGCGGGCTTGCGCTGGTCGACCTGCCGCCGGGCTCATCGGCGATCGCCGAATTCACGTTCCGGGACACCGTCCGGCTTGGCGCGCGCGGCCGTCATTTCGCGATCGACGTCACGGGTGGCCTCGGCGGGCTCGTCGTCGACCTGCGCGACGTGCCGCTCCGGTTGCCCGACCGCGCCGACCTTCGTGG
>JBJMNA010000066.1:0-8633 GCA_045804485.1 Chloroflexota bacterium | reverse complement strand
GTCCGAGCCGGCGCCGATAGTCGGCGTCAGCGACGCCGCGCCAGGTCGGGCCGAGCCGGCTGATCAGTCGGTCGACGCGCTGGTCCTTCTCGGCGGCGAGTCGTTCGATCGCGACGTTCCGCCCAGCCTCCGACCACGGGTCGTCCGCACCGACGTCCGGGGTGCGCGCGAGCCCGAGCCACCCAGCTGCCTCGAGGGCAACCGCGGCCGCCTCCGCGATCGAGACGAGCCCCTCGCGATCGTCCCGCCCCGGACCGACGGCCCGAAGCAGCCGTGGCGGCGGCAGAGCCGCTGGAGAAACGGCCGCCGGTCTGACCGACAGCGCTGACATCGGATGCCCCCTACGCGGCGGCCGTGGCCGCCGCGGGAGCCGCGAGGATGCCCGTCGGTTCGTCGCCGGTCTTGATCTTGAGGAGCTTGCGGCCCTCCTCCACGATGATCAGCGACAGAGCGACGAGCAGGCAGATGGCCCACTGGTCGGCGGTGAGGCTGACGGTGCCGAGGATCCGCTGGAGGAACCCGAGCTCCGTCGCGAGCACGATCGTGAGGACCGAGAGGCCCGTCGCGATCAGCAGCGGGCGGTTCCCGAGGATCGACCCCGAGAAGAGCGACTCCGTCTCGTCGGCCGTCTCGAGCGACGAGAACAGCCGGAAGAGCGAGAACGTCGTGACGCCCATCGTCCGGGCGATGACGGGGCCGAAGTTCGCGTCGCCCCAGGCGAGGACACCGAGCGTGCCCGCGGCCATGACCAGCCCGACGATGACGAGCCAGCGCATGAGCCGTGGCGGGATGATCTTCTGCTCCTTGGGTCGCGGCGGGACCGCCATCAGCCCTTCGCGCGGCGCGCCGTAGCCGAGACCGATGGCCTGGAAGACGTTGACGGTGAAGTTGAGCCACATCGTCTGGAGCGGCAGGAACGGGATGCCACCGAGGATGTTGAGCAGCGCCGACCCGAGGAAGGTCGCGATGAACCCGAACAGCCCCGCCATCTGGAATCGGATGAACCGAAGCAGGTTGTCGTAGACCGCGCGGCCGAGTCCGACCGCCTTCACGATCGTCGCGTAGTTGTCGTCCGTCAGGATCATGACCGCGGCCTGCTTGGAGACCTCGGTGCCGGTGATGCCCATCGCGATGCCGATATCGGCCTTCTTCAGAGCCGGTGCGTCGTTGACGCCGTCGCCGGTCATCCCGACGACGTGACCCTTCGCTCGCAGGATGTCGACGAGATGGACCTTGTCCTCGGGCGACACGCGGGCGATGACGCCGATGTCATCGATCTCGCGCATCGCCTCCTCGTCGGACATCGCGCGGAACTCGGCACCGGTGATCGCCCGTCCCTCGATGCCCAGCTGGTTCGCGATCGCGCCGGCGGTGACCGCATGGTCGCCGGTGATCATCCGGACCTGGATGCCGGCCGATTTGGCGGTCGCGATGGCGTCCTTGGCGGCGGGCCGTGGCGGATCGACGATGCCTACCATGGCGAGCGCGGTCAGTCCCTCGATCGCGGGGAGCAGGTCGGCGTTCGGGTCGAAGGTCGCAGGATCGAAGTCCTTCTGGCCCGTCGCCATGACCCGAAGGCCCATCTTCCCGAGACGCTCGTTCTCGGCGTTGGCGGCGTCGCGGACCTGGTCGATCGGGACGGCCACGCCGTCAGGGCCGTGCGCCGCGACTGCGCGCGAGAGCAGCTGGTCCGGAGCGCCCTTGATGTACGCGCGGATCACGTCCCTGCCGGAGTCGTCCTTCATGGCGTGGAACGTCGCCATCATCTTGTAGGCCGCGTCGAACGGCAGGGTGGCGACGCGCGGGTACCGCTCGCGCGTCAGCGTCGGATCCACGCCGCCCTTGGCCGCGAGCACGACGAGCGCGCCCTCGGTCGGGTCGCCGACGAGGGCACCGTCGCGCACCTCCGCGTCGGCACAGAGCGCCATCGGCAGGAGGTATTGCTCGAGCGGGACGTCGGGATCGCCACCCGTCTTCGTGATCTGTCCGGTCGTCTGATAGCCGTCGCCGCTGATCGAATAGCGGCGGCCGACGATCGCCATCTGGACCGCGGTCATCTGGTTGAGGGTCAGCGTCCCCGTCTTGTCGGAGTTGAGCGCGGATGTCGAACCGAGGGTCTCGACCGAGCGAAGCCGCTTCATGATCGCGCCGGCGCCCGCCAGCGTCTGAGAGCCCTTCGAGAGGATCGCGGTCGTGACGGCGGGGAGCGCCGTGGGGATCGCGGCGACGGCGAACGCGACAGCGCTCAGGAACAGCTCCTGGAGCGCGACGCCGCGGTAGAGGCCGAGCCCGATCGAGATCGCCAGCGCGACGCCGGCGATGACGAGGATCTGGTTGGTCAGGGCGTCAAGCTGCTTGGTGAGCGGCGTCTTCTCGACGCCGGTCGACTGGAGCATGCCGCTGATGTGACCGACCTCGGTGGCCATTCCCGTGGTCGTGACGAGAACCGTCGCGGCGCCGCGGGTCACCTGGCAATTCATGAACGCCATGTCGACCCGATCACCAAGCGCGGCCTCGGGCGCGACGGCGCCGACCTCCTTCGGCGTCGGAACGCTCTCGCCGGTGAGGGCGGATTCATCGATCTCGAGCGTCGCGGCGGTCAGGATGCGCGCGTCGGCCGGGACGAGGTCTCCCGCCTCGATGTTGACGATGTCGCCCGGGACCAGCTGGTCCATGGGGATCTCGGCGAGGTCGCCGTTGCGCCGGACCTTGGCCTTCACGACCATCATGCCCTGGAGCGCCGAGGCGCTCGCTTCGGCCTTGCCCTCCTGGTTCATCGCCATCCACGCGTTGAACACCGTCAGCAGGAGCAGGAAGACGCCGGTGTAGAACTGGCCGGGCAGGAAGAGGCAGATGATCCCGGCGACCAGCAGGACGAGCTGCATCGGGTCGGCGTACTGGCGGGTGAACTGCTGGATCTTCGAGGTCTTCTTGGCCTCGGCGAAGGCGTTCGACCCGACGGTCGCGCGTCGTGAATCGGCCTCGGCCGTCGTCAGGCCTCGGTCGACCTGGACACCCTGCTGGCGGAGAGCCTCCTCGGGGCTGAGCGCGTGCCATGCGGTCGCATCGGACCCGGCCGGTATCGTCGTGGCGGCGGGCGTCGCGGCCGCCGGTGTCGCCGCGGTCATGACTTCTTCCCCTTCTTGGCCTTCTTGCCACCGTTCTCGGCCTCTGCCGCGATCGGATCAGGTTCGGTCCCCTCGGGCGCCTGGCTCATGAGATCGACCTTCGTCGTCTGGAGCGCGGCGCGTGCGTCGGTCAAGACTTTGGGGTACTGCGGGTCGATCTCGATCAGGGTGTGGGCAAGCGCTGCTGCCGCCGCGACACGCGCGAACGGCTTGTCGTCGGCCGGGATGACGTACCACGGCGCCCATGGCGTGCTCGTGTTCGACAGGACGTCGGCGAACGCCTTCTGGTAGTCGTCCCAATAGACGCGCTCCTTGGCGTCGTTCGGGCTGAACTTCCAGTTGCGGTCGGGCTCGTCGATGCGTGCGAGGAACCGTCTCCGCTGCTCCTCGTTGCTGACGTTCAGGAACAGCTTCACGAACCGGTAGCCCTGATCGGTCAGGTAGTGCTCCCAGTCGTTGATCTCGCGGAACCGGCGCTTCCAGATGCCGCGATCCTTGAGCTTCGGCGGCAGCTTCTGCGCGGCGAGGATCTTCGGGTGGACCCTGACGACGAGGACCTCCTCGTAATACGACCGGTTGAAGATCCCGATGTTGCCGCGCTCGGGGAGCTTCTTCTGGTAGCGCCAGAGGTAGTCGTGGTCGAGATCCTCGCTCGACGGCACCTTGAAGCTGCTGACCTGGACGCCCTGCGGGTTGACGCCGCTCATCACGTGGCGGATCGTCCCGTCCTTGCCGGCTGCGTCCATCGCCTGGAGGACGACGACGACGCCGTGGGTGTCCTGGGCTGCGAGCCGCGCCTGGTACTCGGCCAGCAGTCCGACGCCCTCGCGCAGGATCTGCTTCGCTTCCTTCACGCTGACCGCGCGCGAGCCGGCGGGATCGAAGTCGTGCGGGAGCCGGACCCGGCGCCCTGGCTCCACCCTGAACGGCTCGATGAATCCCGAGATGCGCTTCGGGCCGAGATCTGCCATGTGTCCTCCCCACCCGGTCGTGACGTGAGCGCGACGCCCGCAGGGTCGCGCAACCGGGACGGCCATTGTGGGGACTAACCGTTGACGCCGCAAGGTGTCTGGCGCGTCAACGCTTAGGGCGCGGCGCGGTCCGGTCAGGGCGCCTCGACGAGCTCGATGCGGATCCGCTTGTTGATGCGGCCCTTCGACTCGTAGCCGGTCACCTTGATGCCGCCCACCTCGCGGGTGTTGGCGACGTGCGTGCCGCCGTCCGCCTGGAGGTCGAGCCCGACGATCTCGATCGTCCGGATCTGGTCGATACCGGGTGGCAGGAGGTTCACTTTCGTCCGGACGAGGTCCGGGATCGCGAACGCCTCGTCGCGCGGCAGGACGTTCACGCGGACGTCGCGCGCCGCGGCGAGCTCGGCGTTCACCGACGCTTCGATCGCGTCCACCAGGTCGCCCGACATCCGCTCGAACTCGAAGTCCATCCGGCCGGAGCCCGGCTCCATGTTCCCGCCGGTGACGAGGGCGCCGTAGTCCCGCCACACGACGCCGCACAGGGCGTGGAGCGCGGTGTGCGTCCGCATGAGGGCGAGTCGTCGCGCCCAGTCGAGGTCGACACGGACGGCGTCACCGGCGAGTGGCGGGTCGGCTTCGCCGGGCTCCAGCTCGTGGACGATCTCACCGTTGATCTTGCGAGCAGCCCGGACCGTCCACGACCGTCCATCGGCTGTCCGGATGATCAGGCCGCGATCCGCCGGCTGGCCGCCGCCACCCGGGTAGAAGACGGTCCGATCAAGGACGACGACCGCGGCGCCGTCGTTGCTGGCATCGACCGTGGAGACGCGCGCGTCGACCGTCTGGCGGTACGCGTCGGTGTAGCAGAGCTGCTCGCCGGTCGGCGTCATCGCCGGCAGCCGGTCACTGGACGTTCAGCGTCCCGATCATCGTTGGATGGACGGAGCAGACGAATGCGTACGCGCCGGCGTCGAGTGCGGGGACGTCGTAGGTCCGCGTCTCGATCCCGTTGAAGATCGCGCCCTTGAACAGTTCCGCCCCAGTCGAGCCTCCCTGGTGGAGCGAGACGTTATGCGGGACGCCCGCGTCCTTGTTCTCGAACTGGACCTGGAAGGGCTTGCCGGCAGGGGCCGTCAAGGTGTCCTGATCGTACTTGATGTTGGTCGCGCTGATGACGACGAGGTTCGGGTTCGAGGACCCGTTCGGCGATCCACTGGGCCCGCCGGAGGCCGCTGCCGAGCCGCTCGCCGCCGGCGCCTTCGACGGAGCCGGTGCATACGTCCAGCCAGCCTCGGCCGACGTGCAGCCGGCGACGATCAGGAGGGACAGCGCGGCGGCCGACAGGATGCGCACGGGACGCATGGGCGGATGGACCTGACCTTTCGTGGTCGTGATTCGGGCATATCGATGAGGCGAAGGGAATCTACCGCGCCCGACGAGGTGCTGTCGTCCGGTCGGTGCGGGGAAGTCAGTACCGGTGCGGATGGGTCGATGGTACTGGTGGGTCCGGGTACCCAGTACCAATGGGCTGGTTGTCCACTGGACGACCCGTCACATAGGCTCGCCGTCCACCCCGATCAGGGGTTTCAATCCTGTGACAACGACCGGAGTCCCCCCCTCCATGACCACGTCTTTCGTCCACCGCACCTGGCGCCTGGCCGTCACCATCGGCCCACTCGTCGCGATCGCCCTGACGCTCGCGGCCGGCATGAAGTGGCGCTGACCTAGCTCACCGAACCCCTCGCCACCCCGCCGGTGCCCCGGCGAGGTGCCTCGCGACCCCGATCGAGACCCGGAGACCTCCCTCCGGGTCTCGCGGCGTTTCCGGCGTGTCCGCGGGTCCCGGCCCGTGGTTGCCAGATTCCCGTGGGATGGTCGTCGGGCGACGAAAAGTCGCCAGAGGGAGGGCTGGGCCAGACCGCGGCGCGGCAGCCGAGCGTGGAATCACCGCTCGGTGGAGTGATGGGACCGCCTAGCCGGCCCAACGCCCATGGAACGGGAAACTGACGAGGCGCGACCGGTCACGCTCGGTCGGTGAGGCCAAGCCGGATCGCGACCGCGGCAGCTTCGACCCGCCCCGACACCTCGAGCTTCGCGAGGATGTTCCCGACGTGGACGCCGACGGTCTTCTGGCTGATGAATAGGCGCTCGCCGATCTCCCGGTTTGTGCGGCCCTGTGCGACCAGCAGCAGCACTTCCCGCTCGCGCGAGCTCAGACCGAACGTGTCCTGCTTGCGCGACGCGGTGGGCGGATCGCCGGCGACAGCGCGGACCAGCTCGGAGCGGCCGTTCGTGTGGCCGTTGAGCCCGGCGCCGTCCAGTCCGTCGTGACGAGCCGACGCACCGGCGACCGCGACGGCCGCAACGGCCGCGCCGGTCGCGGCTGCAGATCCCGCCCCATCCCGAGCAACGAGGGTCGACACGTCGTCGCGGACTGGGATCCGCGCCCGGCCGGCGAGCTCGACGAGCTCGCGAAGCAGTGGCCTGGCTTCGAGCCGCTTCGCAAGCTCGATCGCAGCCGCCAAGGGTGGCTGCGCGAGGACGCGTCCGGACCGGCTCGCCGCCGACAGGAGCGCCTCGGCCTGCCGCCACCGCGCGAGGGCCTCGTCATATGGCGCCTCGAGCTCGGCCCAGCCATCCGCCACGCGCTTCCACGCATCGGCCGAGTCGTCGCCCTCGGAGCGCCGCTGGAACGCCCGGGCCGTCGCGAGCGAGGCCTCCGCCACGCGTCGTGACCCGGCCGTCGCCGGCGTGTCGCTCGCGTGGACCGCGGCCGTGGCCGCGGCCAGGACACTCGCGGTCCGTTCACGCGCGGCTGCAAGCGGCGCGAGCTGGCGGTTCTGCCGGGCCTCGGTGGCCGTCGCCGCGTCGACCTGGGCGACCATCGCGGCCATCCTGGCGACCAGGACCCACTCCTCGGTCTCGCGGACGCTTGCCCAGCCGCGCTCCACGGATCGGCTCGCGTCGACGATGTCGCCGCGCCACAGCGCGAACGATGCCGACGCCAGGTAGTACGGCCCGGCGAGCTGCGGCTCGCGGACCGCCGCAAGCTCGAGGACCGTCTGGCCGAGGAGTCGCGAAGCCGTCTCCCCTGCATCGGTCTCGATCTCGACCGCGGCGAGGACGAGCACCGCTTCCATGTGGACGACCCCGACCGACAGCCAGCTCATGGCCCGGACCGACATCGCCCGGACCTCCGGCCAGCGGCCGAGGAAGAAGAGCGTGTCGACGACGTTCCCGGCGAGGAAGTTGCCGTAGACCGCTTCGAGGCCGGCGCGGCGGGCGTCCTCGATGCCGCGGTACGCGACCTCGACCGCCTCGGCCCGGCGGTTCACGAGGTCCAGGACCGTCGTCAGGTTCGCCCGCGCTCGGAAGAGTGCGTCGGGGTCGTCGAGCTCGAGTGCGGCGGCTTCCGACTCGCGCAGAAGCTCGATCGCGGCCGCCGGGTCGCTCCCCCACCCGAGCGCGACGCCGAGCGTCGTCGTCGCGTGGACCTCCTGCGAGCGCGCCGGCGGATCGCAGGCGCGTGCCACCCGGATCGCGTCGCGGGCGAGCCGCTGCGCGTCCGAAAAGGTCCCGTCGAGCATCTTGAGCTGGGCGAGCCCGGCGAGGACCGTGGCGCGCTCCGGGCTCGGCTCGCGCGGCACCAGCTCGACCGCACGTCGCGCCGCGAGCATCGCTCCGGCCTGGTCGCCCCCGGCGCGCCGGACCTGTGCCAGGCGCTCGTGAAGAAGCCCGAGGCGCACGCGGTCACGCCGGGCATCGAGGCCGGCGATGGCCGCTTCCAGGAATGCCGTCGCGCGCGGGATCCGACCGACCGCGAACGCGGCCTCCGACGCCCGGACGCCGAGATCGACCCGATCCGACGGCGGCACCGCGCGGCGTCGCGCGGCTCCGCCCGACACCGGTCCCTCAGGCAGCGACAGCGCCATCTCGAGCGCCGCGAGCTCGTCCGCGGCGGCGTGCCGGTCCGCGGCAGATCGTGCGGCCTCGATCGCCGCCGCCCGGGCGGCGTGCGGATCGTGCGCCGCGAGCCAATGCCACGACACCGCCGAGGGCGGGCCGCCCAGTCCCTCCGCCAGAGCCGCGTGATGCCGCGTCCGCGGGATCGGCAGCAGATCGCGGGCGACGGCGCGTCCGATCGACTCGTGACGAAACGCGAGCATCCCATCGACTTCGACGACGAAGCCGCCCGCGAGGCCGTCGGCCCATCCGGCCCAGAGGTCGGCGTCGAGTCCCGCAGCGCCGGTCCGCGGCCCCGTCACCGACCGCGGCGCGGCACGGTCGCTGTTCGCGTCGAACGCCGTCGCGACCGCGGCGAGCTGGTCGGTCGTCATCGGGCGTTCGGCGAGCGACATCAGCCGCAGGACCCGGCGGCATTCGCCCGACCTCACCGAGAGCCGGGCGATGATCAATTCGTCGAGGGACCCGCTGAGCGACGACGACGGAAGCTCGCGGCGCGCGGCGAGCAGCTCCTCGGTCACGAGCGGCAACCCGCCCGACCGTTCCGCGACGAGGAGCAAGAGGCTCGCCG
>JBJMNA010000065.1:0-6573 GCA_045804485.1 Chloroflexota bacterium | reverse complement strand
CGGGGTGATGCCCGCCTTCACGATCGCGCGTTGGGCCGCTCGGACCGCCCCGATCCCGCCCGGCGCGGGCAGCGTGATGTGTGAGGCGTCCGCGGTCGCGCCATAGCCGATCAGTTCCGCGAGGATCGTCGCGCCGCGTGCCTCGGCATGCTCGAGCGCCTCGAGGATCACGACGCCCGCACCCTCGCCGATGACGAAACCATCTCGGCCGCTGTCGAACGGGCGCGACGCCGCCGCCGGATCGTCGTTGCGGGTGGACAGCGCGCGCATCGCCGCGAAACCGCCGACGGTCGCCTCGTAGATCGCGGCCTCGGCCCCGCCCGCGATCATCACGTCCGCATCGCCGCGCCGGATGATCTCACTCGATTCGCCGAGGGCGTGGCCACCCGTCGCGCAGGCGGACACCGTCGTGAAGTTCGGACCGGTCATCCCGAACTGGATGGCGACCTGCCCGGCGCCGATGTTCGGGATGCCCATCGGGATCAGGAACGGGCTGATCCGGTCGGGGCCGCGGAGCGCATTGGTCGTGAACCCGTCGATGAGCGTCCCGACGCCACCGAGCCCGGTGCCGAGGATGACGCCCGTCCGCGCGGCGAGGTCGCCCTCGAACCGCTCGGGCAGCCCCGCCTCGTCGAGCGCTTCGCGTACCGCGACGAGCCCGAACTGGATGTAGCGGTCGGTCCGACGGAGCTCCTTGCGATCGAGGAGGCCGCTCGCGTCGAAGTCGCGGACGTCGGCCGCGATGCGCACGTTGAGCCGCGACGGATCGAAGGCTTCGATCGTCCGGACGCCGCTGCGGCCGGCCACGAGCCCCTCCCATGACGTCGCGACGTCATTGCCCAGGGCAGTGACGAGCCCCATCCCGGTCACGACCACGCGACGACGATCCGTGTTCATCAGCACGCCCCCCGAACCGAGAATCCGCCCGCTAGGCCGGTGCAGCGCAAGGCGGAGCCGAGCAGGTGAGCGAGCGCACCCGACGGTGCGTGAGTGCGCGGGCGGAGGCGACAACGCGGCGATGTGCCGGCATGGCGGGCGGCCATCATCGGACGAGTTTCCCCGTGCGCACCGTCGCCGCGCGGTAGATGTCGCCTGGAAGGCCGCGCTCGGAGATCGCGTTCGCGACCGCGAGCACGTCGTATTCGGTGCGCTTGATCTCGGCGGTCACGTCCCCGTCGGCCATGTCGATGCGTGCCCACGATGCGGTCGCATCGCCGTCGAAGACGTAGCCCGCCGAGCCATCATTCACGATCAACTTCCAGCCGAGGTTGCGGACCTCGGGGATGTGTGTGTGACCGCAGACGATGACCCGTGCATCCGTCCGAGAGGCCCGCTCGATGACGACGTTCGGATCGAGCTCCTTGTCGAAGCCCGCGGTCTGCGAGCCGGGCGAGGCGTGGCAGACGAGCAGCATCGTGCCGTCATCTGCGTGGAGTCGTCGCTCGGCGGGCAGCCGCCGGAGCCAGGCGATCTGCTCGTCGCCGAGCGCGTCGTGCGCCCACTCAGCCGCCGCGCGAAACGTATCGGGGACGCCGTCAGTGGCCCACGGGAACGCGGCGAGGTAGTCGAAGTCCGCGACGGCGATGTCGGTGTTGCCGCTGATGATGGCGGCACCCTCAGCCTCCATCTCGCGCAGGAGATCCACGGTCCCGGCGGGATCCGGGCCGTTGAGCACGAGGTCGCCGGCGACCGCGACGAGGTCCGGCTTCTCGGTCCTGATCGCCTTCCGGACCGCAGCCAGCGCGACCGAGTTGCCATGGACGTCGGACAAGACGATCGCCCGCGTCATCGGAGCACCCCTTCGCTCGGGATGATGAAGGACAGGCGGACGTCGCACGCTGTTTCGCCGTCGACCGAGGCGACGCCGTGGCCCCGCCCGAACCGGCCGCCGAGCTTGTCCATGGTGACCTCGAGCCGGAGCGTGTCACCGGGCACGACGACGCGCTTGAAGCGGCAATCGTCGATTCCCGCGAACAGCCCGATCCGTTCCCCGAACCCCGGCTGCTTCGCGACATAGACCGCCATCGTCTGTGCGAGCGCCTCGACCTGGATCACGCCAGGCACGACCGGCAGCCCCGGGAAGTGCCCCTGGAAGAACCACTCGCTCGCGGTCACGCCCTTGATGCCGACGATCCGCTTGGCATCAGGCTCGTATTCGACGATGCGATCGACGAGCAGGAACGGCCAGCGGTGCGGGATGAGGGCTTCGATCTCGCGGGTCGTATGAATGGTCTCGGTCACGGGCAGCTCCAGGACGGGTCGTGGTCAGTGTCGCCGGTGGGGACGCCGGCACGTGTCCCGGTGTGTGCAGGTCTGCACCGCCGCGCTCCGTGCGAGGCCCGGTTCACGATCGCGCCGCCGCGGCCAGGAATGCCTCGCTGCCGACCCGGTCGAGCATGTTCGTGGTCATCCGGCCGGCGAGGAAGGCTTCGTTCTCGAGCATCGCCTGGTGGATGGACACGTTCGTCACGAGGCCCTCGACGACGAGCTCGTTGAGCGCGACGCGCGACCGGGCGATCGCCGTCTCGCGATCGGGACCCCAGACGATGAGCTTGCCGAGCAGCGAGTCGTAGTACGGCGGGACCTCGTAGCCACTGAACAGGTGCGAGTCCACGCGGACGCCCGGCCCGCCGGGCGCGTGGTAACGCTCCACGAGGCCGGCTCCAGGCCGGAACTCGTGCGCCGGATCCTCGGCGTTGATCCGGAACTCGATGGCGTGCCCGGTCATCACGACGTCTGATTGCGCGAACCCGAGCGGCTCGCCGGCGGCGATCCGGATCTGTGTCGTGACCATGTCGACGCCGGTCAGCATCTCGGTGACCGGATGCTCGACCTGGATCCGGCAGTTGATCTCGATGAAGAAGAAGTCACCGTCCCGGTCGACGAGGAACTCGAGCGTGCCGAGGTTCTCGTAGCCCGCGGCGATGGCGGCTCGGACGGCTCGCTCGGCGAGGTCGGCTCGTGCGGCGTCGGAGAGCGCCGGTGTCGGCGCCTCCTCGATGATCTTCTGGTGCCGGCGCTGCACCGAGCAGTCGCGCTCGCCCAGGTGGACGCCGTGGCCGTATCGGTCGATCGCGACCTGGATCTCGACATGGCGGTTCTCGTCGAGCCACTTCTCGAGGTAGAGCGAGTCGTCGCCGAACGCTGCCTTGGCCTCAGACCGGCAGACGCGAAGCACCGATTCGAGCTCGCGTCCCGTCCGCACCATCCGCATCCCCTTGCCGCCGCCACCGGCGGACGGCTTGATGAGGACCGGGTACCCGATCCGCTCAGCCTCGCCGAGTGCGTGCATCTCGTCACGAAGCATGCCGTCCGAGCCCGGGATCGTCGGCAGCCCGTGGGCGCCGAGGAGCTGGCGCGTCCCGGCCTTGCTGGCGAAGCGCTCGAGAACGGCCGCGGGCGGTCCGATGAACGTCAGTCCGTGCGCGGCGACGACCTCGGCAAAGCCGTCGTCCTCCGACAGGAAGCCATAGCCCGGATGGATCGCGTCGCAGCCGGCGACGAGGGCGGCGGAGATCACGGCAGGCGCCGACAGGTACGAGCGCCTGGCGTCGGCCGGTCCGATGCAGATCGCCTCGTCCGCGAGCTGGACGGGCAGCGAGTCACGGTCCGCCTCGCTGTACGCGACGACCGCCTCGAGACCGAGCTCACGACAGCCGCGAAGGATGCGCAGCGCGATCTCGCCACGATTGGCGATCAGGATCTTCCGGAACACGCGGCTACGCCTCGGACCCGGCCGCGGCGGCGCCGGCCGTCGCGAACTCGATGACGATCAGCTCCTGGCCGTATTCGACCGCGTCGCCGGGCTCGACGAGGCTCGCGCCGACGACGCCATCCGCCGGCGCGACGACATCCTGCGGGATCCCGAGCATGTCCACCGATCCCAGCTGATCGCCGGCCCGGACCTTCGTGCCGGCACGGGCCTCGTAGCGCGGCTGGAAGATGCCGACCGCGGGCGACGTCGCGACGGTGGGGCCGTCCAGCCGGGCGTCGTGGCCATTCGTCGAGCCGTCATGGCCGTCACGCCCGTCACGGCCGGGACCGACCGGGGTCAGGCCCAACGCGGCGCCCTGAGAGCCAGCCCGAGCCGCGCGGTCGCGGTCGCGCTCGCTCGAGCGTCGGTCGCGTGTCGCCCCGCCGCCCGCGACGCCGGAACCCGGCCGACGGAGGCGGACGCGCCAGCCGCCTTCGCGGACCTCGAGCTCGCCGAGCCCGGTCGCGCCGAGCTTCGCGATCAAGGCCGGCAGCAGCTCGGCCGAGAGGCGGTCGATCGCGGCATGGTCCGCCAACCGTTCGGCGTCGCTGCGTTCCGCCCGGCGCTCCGCCGGCTGCGTGGATTCGGGCACTCGCTAGACCTCCTCGCGGGCCGGCGGTTCGTCGCGCGACCAGGCTGGAACGGCCGCTCCGACCGCTCGGCGACCCGGATCGAGCAGGTCCCGCAGCCGATCCCCGAGCCCCCGCGGCACTGGCTGGGCGAGTTCTGGGATCTCCGTCTCAGTGTAGGCCCCGAGCGCCCGGTAGCGCCGATAGCGCGTGTCGAGGAGGTCCTCGACGGTCAGCGCCTCGAGCGCCGCGAGCCGGTCGAGCAGGATCGGCCTGAGCCGTCGGGCCGTCTCGGCCGGGTCTGTGTGGGCACCCTCACCTGGCTCCGGGACGACGATGTCGACCACGCCGAGCGCCTTCTGGTCCGCGGCGGTCATCTTCATGGCCAGCGCCGCGGTCGGCGCCTCGTCGGCGGTCCGCCACAGGATCGACGCGCACCCCTCGGGTGAGATCACGGAATACACCGCGTTCTCGAGCGCGATCACGACATCGGCCATGGCGATCGCGATGGCGCCACCCGACCCCCCTTCGCCCGTGATGACGGTCACGATCGGTGTCCGCAACCGGCTCATCAGCCCGATCGAGCGGGCGATCGCCTCGGCGATGCCCCGCTCCTCGGATTCCGGGCCGGGATGGGCGCCCGGCACGTCGACGAACGTGATGATCGGCAGTCCGAACCGTTCGGCGAGCTCCATGATCCGCATCGCCTTGCGATACCCCTCCGGGTGTGGCATCCCGAAGTTGCGCCGGATGTTCTCGTCGGTGTCGGCGCCCTTCTGCTGGCCGATGACGACGATGCGCCGGCCGTCAAGCCGCGCGAGCCCGGCCACCATCGCTGCGTCGTCGCCGAAGAACCGGTCGCCGTGAAGCTCGATGAAGTCGTCGGTCAGCGCGTGGACGAATTCGAGCGTCCGCGGCCGGCGCAGGTTGCGCGCGAGCTGCACCCGTTCCCAGACGGCGTCGCGGGGGTCGCTCTCGGGCAGCTCGTCGAGCGCCTCGTGCGACGACTCGTCCGGCGTCGTGACGAGGTCCCCCACCCGCTCGGCGATCGAGCTCAGGAAGGACAGCGGCCGGAAGCCCGGCGTGTCGACGTCGGCCGCGAGCTGTTCGCCCGGCGCGACGTCGCGAGGCGGAAGCGCGTGAAGGAGCCCGATCAGCTCGCCACGCATCTCCGTCCGCGTCACGACCCGGTCGATGAAGCCGTGCGCGAACAGGAATTCCGATCGTTGGAACCCGTCGGGCAGCTCCTGGGCGATGGTTCCCGCGGAGACTCGCGAGCCCGCGAAGCCGATGAGCGCGTTGGGTTCGGCCACGTTGACGTCGCCTACGGCCGCGAACGAGGCGAAGACGCCGCCGGTGGTCGGGTCGGACAGGACCGAGATGTACGGCACGCCGCCGCTCCGCAGCCGTTCCAGAGCGGCCATCGTCTTCGCCAGCTGCATGAGCGCGAGCGTGCCTTCCTGCATCCGCGCGCCCCCAGACGCGCTGACGATGATCAGCGGGACCCGTTCGGCGAGCGCGTACTCGGCGGCTCGGGTCACCTTCTCGCCGACGACGGCGCCCATCGACCCGCCCATGAACCCGAAATCCATGACGCACAAAGCGGCCCGCATGCCACCGAGGGCGCCTGTGCCCCAGACGGCAGCGTCCCGCATCCCGGTCGCCGTCTGCGCCGCGGCGAGGCGGTCCGGGTACGTCTTCTGGTCCACGAACCCGAGACGGTCGACCGATTGCAGCCCGGCGTCCCGCTCCGCCCACGACCCGCCGTCGAGCAGGACGTCGAGTCGAGCATGCGCCGACATCCGGAAGTGGTGCCCGCAGGTCGGGCAGACGCGGTGCGCCTTGTCGAGCTGCTTGTTGAACAGCATCGTTTCGCACGACGGGCACTGGGTCCAGAGATCGGCCGGGTAGACATCGCGGCGAGCACGGAACGACGGGAGCTTGATCGGCATCAGACCGGCCTCGTCCGGGCCACCGCGCGCGCGGCGCGGGCCATCGGGCCGCCGGACGGACGGTTGAGTCGCCACGCGACGTAGACGGCGCCTGCGACCGAAAGCGCGGCCGACGTCAGCGCGCCGCCGATGATCAGGGGGCGGCCGAACGGGAACCGGAAGTCGCCGGTCTCGGCCGGCTCGGTGTCGTCGGTGTCCCCGACGGCGCTTGGAAGCGGCACGACGACCGCCGCCTCGCCCCGGCCCGCCGCGCTCCGCATCCCGGTCGCGACGTCCGCAAGGCGGCCGGCGAGCGTCT
>JBJMNA010000064.1:0-4735 GCA_045804485.1 Chloroflexota bacterium | reverse complement strand
TCGACCGGCCACTGATGGCGAGGCGCTCGGGCCGAGTCCAGCCGGACGCGGCGAGCCAGCGCAGGCACGCGGCGAAGTCGTCGAACACGTTCTGCTTGTTGGCGAGGCGACCGGCGTCGTGCCACGCCTTGCCGTACTCCCCTCCCCCGCGAAGCGAGGCGACCGCGAGCAGGCCGCCGCGCTCCATCCACGCGAGCCAGTCGGGCTTGAACGTCGGCCCGATCGCGACGTTGAAGCCGCCGTACCCATAGAGCAGGGTCGGCACGTCTCCTGTCGGCGTCACATCGCCACGCCGGGTCAGGAACAACGGGATGCGCGTGCCGTCAGCCGAGGTGACGAACACCTGCTCGGTCACGAACGTCGCCGGATCCCAGCCGAGCGTCGGTCGAGCGATCTCGCGCACCGCACCGTCGGCGACCCTCACGCCGAGGACCACCGGAGGTGACACGAACGTCGCGAACGTGACGAACAGCTCGTCGTCGGTCGGGCGGCCCGACATCTCGACGATCGAGCCGATCCCTGGCAGATCGACGTCGACGACGTGGCGACCATCGAGCTCGAACAGCGCCAACCGGCTCTGCGCGTCGTGGAGGTACGCGGCGGCAAGTCGACCTCCGACGAGGCGGACGTCCTCGAGCGCCTCATCCGTTTCCGGGATGACGTCGTGGATCTCGGTCGGCGCGTCGATGTCGACGGCGACGACACGGCCGAGCGGCGCCCCCCGGTCCGTCAGGAGGTAGAGGGTGCGGTCGATGGTGGCCACGTGGTCGTATCGGGCATCGGCATCGTCGAGAACGGGCCGGACGACCGCGGCTTCCACGCCCTCGGCGAGCTCGGCGACATGGATCCGGCTCTCGGGATCCGTTCCCCGCCAGATCGTGACGACGAGGAGCGCGCCGTCCTCCGAGACCGCCGGTTCGAAGCCCCATTCGGGCTCGGCCGGCACGGAGAAGATGAGGGGATCGTCGGCGGTGTCGGTCGCGAGTCGGTGATACCGGAGCTCCATGCCGACGTTCCGGGCATCCAACGTCGCGTCCGCCGGCGGCTCCGGATAGCGGCAGTAGAAGAAACCGGCGCTGTCATGCGTCCACGCTGTGGACGAGAACTTGCTCCACTCGACGCGGTCGGGCAGCGTCTCGCCGGTGTCGACGCGGACGACTCGCCAGGTCCGCCAATCGGAACCGGCCTCGCTCAGCGCGAGCGCCACGACCTCGCCGTCGTCCGACACAGAAATCGAGTCGAGCGCAGTGGTCCCCTCCCCGCCCAGATCGTTCGGGTCGAACAGGATCCGCGTGATCGCATCCGGCGCGTCGCCGGTCCACAGGACGTCCTGATCCTGGAGACCGGTGTTCCGACGTTGGAACCAGCGCTCGCCGCGCCGCCACGGGGCGCCGGCCCGTGGATGGTCCCAGAGCTCGCTCAGTCGGGCGCGGATCGCATCGCGTTCCGGATGGCGCGCAAGGGTCGTCTGTGTCAGCTCGTTCTCGGCGGCGATCCAGGCGCGTGTCTCCGGGGAATCGGTGTCCTCGAGTGGCCGATACGGGTCGGCGATGACCGTGCCGTGATAGTCGTCGACCTGATCTGTGCTCGGTGGCGTCGGGTAGGTCGCTCTGGTCGTCGCGTCAACGTTCGGCATCGGTCGTGCCAGTCTACCGAGGACGCTGTCGTCCCCCTTGGCGCGGCATACAGTTGGAGACGGTGGACATCCTGTGACGACGAGCGGACTTCGGACACGGTCTGCGGCGGCACTCGGCGCCAGCGCGACGCTGGCCGCGTTCCGCGTTACCGGGTACCGCGCGCTGTGGCTGAGCAGCGCTGCATCGGGGTTCGGTCGCGCGGCGACGCAGGTGGCGATCGGCTGGCTCGCACTCGCCGCGACCGACTCGATCCTTGTGGTGGGCGCGACCTTCGCGGCCCGGTTGCTTCCGGCGCTCGCGCTCGGCATCCCGCTCGGTGGCCTGGTCGACCGACACGACCGCCGCGTGACGCTCATCGCGACCAACCTCGCGCTGATCATCCCGCTGGCGTGGGCCGCGGCCGTGGGCGCGACCGGCACACTCGGAGTCACCCAGCTGCTGGTCCTGAGCCTCGCCCTTGGCGTCGCCGACACGCTCCAAGGGACGGCGACCCAGACCTATTCGTTCGATCTTGTCGGGCCGGCGGGCGCGACGAATGCCATCGCCCTCGGCAACCTCGGCGTGTTCCTCGCAGGAGCGGTCGGCTCGATCGTGAGCGGCGTCGCGCTCGAGCGGCTGGGCGTCGCCTCCCCGTTCATCGTGTCCGCGGGGATGGCCGTCATCGCCGTCCTCTGCCTCATGATCGGCGGCGCGCATGCGCGACGCGAGCGACCGGCGGACCACCTGGCGGTCAGCTTCTCGCGGTCGATGACCCTGATCGTCCGCAACCGACGCGTCGCGCTCATCGCGCTCGTCGTGGTGATGTGCGAGGTGCTCGGCTTCTCGAGCATCACCGTCGTCCCGACGTTCACCCGCGATGTCCTCGACTCCGACGCGGCCGGGCTCGGCGCACTCGCGACGGCTCGACAGCTGGGCGCGATCGCGGCACTCCTCCTGCTCGCGCGGGCGGGCCTCGCGTCGTCCAGCGGTGGCCGCATGCTCCTGCTCTGCACGTCCCTCCTCGGCGTCGGGCTCATCGCCTTCGCGCTGAGCTCGTCCTTCGCCCTGTCATTCGGGCTGCTCGTGCTCGTCGGCGCCGCGATGGCGAGCCTCGACACGCTGGGTCAGACGCTGCTTCAGCGGAACGTCGACGATGCGGAGCGCGGTTCAGCCATGGGCATCTGGTTCTTCTCGATCGGGTTCGGCCTGCTGGGGCTCGTCGGTCTTGGCGCGACGGCCACCGCGATCGGCGCCCAGGCGGCGCTTGCCATCGACGGGGCGCTCCTCGCGTTGTTCGCGGTCGGTCTGTCGCGCGTCCGGGCGATCCACGAACTCGTGTGACGGACCGTCCTCAGCCCGCCGAGGGCTCGACGTTCGGGTTCACGTGGAAGACGTTGTCGGGATCCCAGGTCCGCTTCAGCGCGGCGAGTCGGACGAGCTTGGCGTCGCCGTAGAAGCGCCGTGTCTCCTCAGGCCCTGCGTCGGCATTGCCGTTGGAATACGCACCGAGCGTCCGGTCGGGTTCGACGACGGCGCTCGCCCGCCGGCACCAGTCGATCGCGGCGTCGTCGTCGGCGGCGTCCGACCAATCCGCGTCCGCGCTCACGTCGAACCTCGATGCGCGTCCGGCGAACGCGGTCGCATCCTCCGGCACGCGCCCGATCGCGCCGCCGAGGGCCGTGATCGAGAAGCTCGCGCCTGCGGGCGCCGCGGCCACGAGGTGGACCAGCTCATCGAGGGCCTCAGGCCGGACGTCGTTCGCGTTGTGGCTCTTGATGAACGATCGCGCGCCCCACGAGAAGGCGAGGTCGTGCGAGGTCTGGACGTCGAGGTACGGCGCGCTGCCGATGCTCGACGTCAGCGGTCGCGCGGCTGCTCGGAGACCGGCGGTGTCGCGCTCGGCATCCTCGGCCGGGCCGCTGTGGTTCCAGGCGAAATACACGATGGGCTCGCCGACCATGTCGTCCGGATGACCATCGCCCGGCGTCGCCCTGTCGAGCCCGAAGATCGTGGAGACCGTCTCGGGTGCGCCGAGCGCGTAGTCGCGGAAGGTCTCCCACAGCTCGTGGACCTGGGTCGCGGGGAACGTCAGGACGCCGCGGTGGAGGTCCGGGCCGAACGGCTGGAGCCGGAACTCGAACGCGGTCGCGATGCCGAAGTTCCAGCCCGCGCCGCGAAGACCCCAGAAGAGCTCCGGCTCGTCTTGCTCGGTCGCCCGAACGAGCCGGCCGTCCGCCGTGACCAACTCGACGGCCGTCAGGTTGTCGATGGTCAGCCCGAAGCCTCGCTGGAGCCGGCCGATGCCGCCCCCGAGGGTCAGCCCCGCGACGCCCGTATGGCCGACCACCCCGACCGGGCAGACGAGTCCGTGCGCCTGCGCCGCGACGTCGAGCTCGCCGAGGAGCGCGCCGCCGTTGGCTCGCGCGGTCCGCTTCTCGGCATCCACCGAGACCCCACGCATCGCCGACATGTCGACGACCATCCCGCCGTCGGGGCCGCCCAGACCCCCGGGGCTGTGGCCGCCGGACTGCACCGCGATCACGAGATCCTCGTCCTGCGCGAACCGGACGACCGTCGCGACCTCCGCCGGTGTCCTCGGCCGGACGATGACCGCGGGCCGCCGATCGTGGACGGCGTTCCACATCCGGCGGGCGTCGTCGTAGGTGTCGTCGGCCGGCGCGATGATCTCCGCGGTGAACGCCGCCTTCAGACGGTGCAGCTGTTCGCGTGTCAGCCGAGGCGACGTTCGTAGCGTCTCCACGCGCCGAGTGTAACGACCGTCGGCTTCGCGGGCGCTCCCGGATTCAGCGGACCTGGGGCGCCAGGTGTCGGCGCGTCGGATCCCCAGCGACGGCGAACGGAGACAACGCACGAATGGTGAGACGTCGCGACGACGGGTTCCACGCCGTCGAGGCGAACGTGGGTGCGATGGGTGTTCCGCTCCCGCGCGTGAAATAGAGCCTGTAGTTGTTGGTGTTCGGCGTCCAGCCGTTCCAGACGACGTATCGCGTGCTCGCCGTCGGCCAGATCACCGACGGCCAGTCGTTCCGCCAGTGCGCATCGCCCGCCGTCGAAGCGGTCTCGGCGGCGAAATAGGTCGCGCCGCCGTCAGCTGACTC
>JBJMNA010000063.1:0-3033 GCA_045804485.1 Chloroflexota bacterium | reverse complement strand
GTCCTGGGGTACACATACATCGGCTACCTCGCGAACAACGTACTGCCGGCCCGGATCGGCGAGCTCTACCGCAGCCACGCGCTTGGCGACGGCGAGGGCGTGAGCCGCACGACGGTCCTCGGCACGGTCGTCGTCGAGCGTGTCGTCGACACCGTGATGGTCGTCGCGATCGCCTCGCTCGCGGTGTTCGTGCTCAGCGTCCGGGGCGTGATGACCAGCGCCGTCCTCGTCGGGGTCGCATTCGTCGCCCTGCTCGTGATCGTCCTGGGGCTCGGGATGGCGGCGCATCGCCTGCCGGGCGCCGACCGCGTCGGGGCGCTCATCGCGAAGCGGCCGCGACTGCTCGAGCTCGCCCGGCGCCTGCGCGAGGGACTGGCGGTGGCCGGACGGCCCCGGGTCGTCGTCGTCGCGATCCTGTTCAGCGCTCTCGCCTGGGCGGCATCGACGGGGACGTTCCTCGCTGCGGGGCAGGCCGTCGGCGTCCAGCTGTCGCTCGGGCAGGCGGCATTGCTGTGCAGCGGTGTTGCGCTCGTCTCGATCGTGCCGGCGGGGCCGGCGAACGCCGGGACGTTCGAACTGACCGTCGTGTTCATCGCCAAGGGGTTCGGGATCCCGCAGGATTCGGCGTTCGCGCTCGGGCTCCTGGTCCACGTCATGATCCTCGCCACGACGTCCGTCGGGGGAGTGATCGCGCTTCTCGCGCTCCGTCGGCGCCGCTCGGAGGACGCGGCCGCAGCCGTCCCGGGCGCCACCTCGTGACCGAGACGTTCCCGCACGTTTTCGAGCCGCTGACGCTTCGCCACCGGACCCTTCAGAGTCGGATCACCTTCGGCGCGCACACCGCGAACATGGCCGAGGACGGACTGCCCGGCGAACGGCACATCGGCTACTACCGGGAACGCGCGCTCGGCGGCGCCGGGATGATCGTCGTGGAGCCGGTCCCGGTCCACCGGACGGGCGTCCTGACGCGTGGCAACTTCCGGCACGACGACGATGCGGTGATCCCGGCGTTCCGGCGGGTCACCGACGCGTGTCGCGAGGCCAACCCGGACATCGTGCTCGTTCACCAGCTCTACCACGTCGGTCAGCACGGTGACGCCGACAACTCGTTCGCCCCGAACTGGTCGCCGTCGGGGCTGCCGTCCTACCACGACGCGGACGGCAGTCATGCCATGACGGAGGCCGAGATCCTCGAGCTGATCGACGGATTCGTGGGGGCCGCCCGGCGGGCGCAGGCGTCCGGGTTCGATGGCGTCGAGATCTTCGCCGCCTACCACGCCGTCGTGGACCAGTTCTGGGGGACCTGGTCGAACCGCCGGACCGACGCGTGGGGCGGCTCGTTCGACGGCCGCATGCGGTTCTCCGCGGCGGTGCTCGGCGGGATCCGGGACGCGTGCGGCGACGACTTCATCGTCGGCCTCGCGGTCAGCGCCGACCCGGGATCCGCGGCCATGCCCTCCGTGGATGAGCTGTGCGACGTGGTCGCGTGGCACGACGAGCGCCGCCTCATGGACTACGTCTCGTGCGGGACCGGCTCCTACTTCGACTTCCACCAGATCATCCCGCCGTCGCTCTACGAGCAGCGGCTGGGCGAGCCGTTCGCCGCGGCGCTCAAGGGCGTCGTGCGGCACGCGCGGGTCCAGGCGGAGAGCCACATCCGGACCCCGGCCGCTGCGGAGGCCGTCCTTGCGGCAGGCCACGCGGACATGGTGAGCATCGTCCGCGGCCAGATCGCGGACCCTCACATGGTCGCCAAGGCGCGCGCCGGGCGGGCGGACGAGGTGCGGCCATGCATCTCCTGCAACCAGCTGTGCTGGGGCCGTCGGTCGCGCGACTACTGGATCTCGTGCCTGGTCAACCCGTCCGCCGGGCGCGAGTGGGAATGGGGTGGCGACCGGTTCGAGCCGGCGGCGGTCGCGCGGCGTGTGCTGGTCGTCGGTGGCGGGCCGGCCGGGTTGGAAGCGGCCCGGGTCGCGGCTGAGCGCGGGCACAGAGTCACGCTTTGGGAGCGAGCTGACGTCCTGGGCGGTCAGTTCCGACTTGCCGGCCTTCAGCCATCACGAGGCCAGATCACCGACCTCGTCGCATGGCACGGCCGGCGGCTTGCCGCACTCGGCGTGGTCGTCCGGCTCGGCACGGACGCGACCGCCGAGGCGGTTGCCGCGTTCGGTGCCGACGAGGTGATCGTCGCGACGGGGTCGCGGCCGGCGCGAGCCGGGTTCCAGCGCGCGTTGCCGATGATCGACCGCCTCGTCGGCGTGGACGAGGCAGACGTCATGGCGATCCACGACGTGCTCGACGGCACGGCGACGGCCCGGATCGGACGGCGTGTGCTCGTCCTCGACGACCTCAACGATTGGCGCGGTCTCGGGACGGCGCTCGCGTTAGCCGAGTCCGGCCACGAAGTGACGATCATCACGGCGGCGGCCGTCGTGGCGGGCGGGCTCTTCCACAGCGCAGCGGACGGGCCGCTCAGAGCTCGCTATGCGGCGGCCGGCGGCCGGTCGATCGTGGGCGTCGCCCTCATGACGTGGGGCGCCGGTCGGGCGACGCTCCGAGAGACGCTGACCGGTGCCGAGACCGTCTTCGAGGCCGACACGCTCGTCATCGCCGAGACACCCGTCGCCGAGACCGCCCTCGCGGCCGACCTAACCGCGCTCGGAGTCCGATTCCATCTCATCGGCGACGCGGTGGCGCCGCGGCGCGCGAGCCTCGCGTTCTACGAGGGACGAGAACTCGCCCGCAGGCTCTGATCGGCCTCGCCGCCGTACCATAGACGTCCCTACGCTCTCGCTCGACTCCCGAGGAGACCCGATGGCTGTCCCGGACCTCGAACACCCCACCGTCCGGCGCGGCCGCGCCGCGCGCCAGACCGAGCGCCTGGCACGCCACATGGAGACCGTTCCCTACCTGACGCGCAAGCTCGCGCCCGTCGAGGTGATCTCGGCCGAGGGCCTCGAGCAGATCGAGGCGAACGCCGACACCCTCCTCGCGGAGGTCGGGATCGAGATCGTCAATTTCCCCGACGCGACC
>JBJMNA010000062.1:0-5967 GCA_045804485.1 Chloroflexota bacterium | reverse complement strand
GGCCCGCGGGACCGAGATCGTCGATCACCGCCGACCGCCGGATCGTTTCGAGACTGCCGTCGGCCGGCGTCATGGCCCCTTCAAGCGGGTGATCCTCACGGTGGGCAGCGATTGCGCGATCGGCAAGATGTCGGTTGCGCTCGAGCTGCGACGGGCCGCGCTCGCGGCTGGTCACAGCGCCTCGTTCGTCCCGACGGGCCAGACCGGGATGATGATCGAGGGCTGGGGCGTCGCCGTGGACCGGCTGATCAGCGACTTCGCCCAGGGCACCATCGAGTGGCTCGTCGAGCAAGGCGAGGCGCTCGGTGACTGGGTGATCGTCGAGGGCCAGGGCTCGCTCGACCACCCGGCATATTCGTCGGTGACGCTGGCGTTGATCCACGGCGCGACACCGCAGGCGATGGTGATGGTCCACAAGCCGGGGCTTGCCGAGCACGACTTCGCCCACCTGCCTGACGCGTCGTTCCCGATCGCGTCGCTGCCCGGATTCATCGCGCTCCACGAACAGGTCGCGGGGCTCGTCGCGCCTTCGAAGGTCGTGGCGGTGGCGCTCAACACGTCGCTCTACCCGGACCCGGACGACGCCCGCGCGCTCATCGAGCAGACGGCCGCAGAGACGGGCCTGCCGACCGACGATCCGTTCCGGTTCGGGCCGGACCGGCTGTGGTCGGCCATCCGTGACGGCGTCGACGCGTTGCCGTGGGTCGAGGCCGGATGACCCTGGACATCACCGCGGAGACGTTGCGCCTCGCGCTACGCGACCCATTCAGGATCGCCCGGAGCGACCACGGGACGGACGCGCGCCGTGTGACGACTGTCGTCGTCGAGCTCCGCGACGACCGGTGGCCCGGCGTCGTCGGGATCGGTGAGGGGTACCCCGACCGGTTCTACGGCGAGACACCGGAGACGATGTCGGTCGTGTTCCCGCTCCTGCTCGAGGCGGTCGGCGAGCTCGCGCCTGATGAGTCGGGACTCGCGGCCGCGGACCTTGCCATGGAGGCCGCCATCCGCGGCCACGGCGCGGCCCGCTGCGCGGTCGACATCGCGCTCCACGACCTCGTCGGCAAGGTGGTCGGCCGCCCGGCGCACGAGCTCCGCGGTCTCTCGACCGACATCCCGCCGACGGACTTCACCATCGGTCTGGACGAGCCTGCGGCCGTCGCCGAGCGCGCCGCGCGCGCCGCCCACTTCCCGGCGCTGAAGATCAAATGCGGTGGCCCGGAGGACGTCGCGACGCTCGAGGCGGTTCGCGCGGTGTTCGGCGGGCCGATCCGCGTCGACGCCAACACGGGCTGGGCGCCCGACGAGGCGGTCGGCCTGCTGCCGGAGCTCGAACGCCTCGGAGTCGAGCTGATCGAGCAGCCATTCGCGGCCGGCAGGCTCGACCAGCTCGCCTGGCTCCAGGAGCGGTCCCGGCTGCCGATCGTCGCCGACGAGAGCTGCGTCCTGCCCGAAGACCTCGATCGACTCGTGGGCGTCGTGGCGGGGGTCAACGTCAAGCTTGCCAAGTGTGGTGGGATCGGGCCTGCCAAGCGGATGCTCGAACGCGCGCGGGCGCTCGGCTTCAAGACGTTCCTCGGCTGCATGGAGGAGACGTCGGTCGGCATCGCCGGCTCGGCGGTCGTCGCGTCGCTCGCCGACTGGGTCGATCTCGACGGCTGTCTGTTGCTCGCCGACGACCCGTTCGACGGACTCGAGCTCGACGCCGGCCACCGCTGGATCCTGTCGGATCGGCCCGGCCTTGGGCTGACGCGGTCGACGTCGTGAGAGCGTTCACGCACAGAGCGCACAGGCGTTCCAACGAACGTCCGTTCTTGTGGATAACTTGGTGGACGAAGTCGTGGACAAGCCCCCTTCCGGCCCGCCCGCCCGGGTCCTACCATTGGCGTCCACCGCTGGCCGAGACCCCCGAAAGGTAGCCGGCGGCGGCCCGCAGCAGCCAGAATCCGAGTGCAGGACCGCCCCGTCCGGCCTGTCGGCTCATGGCTCATTTCGCCGAGGACCGGCTCGTGGCGTCTCCGCGCGCCGGTCGACCAGGAGGGAGGCATGCCATCGATGGATCCGCGTAGCGCCGCCACGCAAATGCCGGATCCCGACGCCATCGAGTTCGTCCGGTTCTGCTATCGCCGTCGACGTGTCGGCTGGCCGGAGCTGTACGACGAGATGTGCGCGGTCGCGGGTCGCGGCCTGTTCCGCGGCTACGACGCCGACGACCTTGCCGGGATCGGGGTCGGTTTCAGCCTCTTCGGCATGCCCGCGCTCGCCTGCATCGCCGCCCAGGTCGTCGGCGAGGAGCAGGCGCTCCGTCGCCCGATGCGTGTCGTCATCGCGGCCGAGCCGGTCACATCGGCGGTCGCATCCGACGGGCTCGAGACTCTGGCTCCCGTCGTGCCGATCTCTCCATCGCACCCAGCTGTCGTCACCGAGGAGCGGACGTTCGACGTCCCGATCCGACTCCACTTGGCGCCCGCCGGCGCCTGACCCCGCGCAGACCTCTTCCCGTCGATATCGACGGAGCCTGGACCCCCGTCTCCCCCAGGGCGGGGGTCCTTCCTTTGCCGGGCGCTCTGGGCGATCGTCAGGCGCGGATGCGACGCCTCGCCATCTCGCCCTCGATCTGCCGCTCGGCCTCGACATAGCGGTCGATCTGTTCGCGGATCTGGTTCGCCTCAGGCGTGTAGAGGTGGACCTGCTGCTGGAGGATGTACGACAGCCGCCGGCTCGTCATCCGCACGTGGTCGAGGTTCTTCATGAGGACCAGTGGATCCATCGCGGCAAGGTCCGACGGGTGGTACATCTGCTGCATGGCGCCATTCTAGGCGGCGATGGCGGCCGGCTTTGGCCCGGGTGGCGGTCGGTGTGGCCGGTCGCGTCCAGTCCGGGCGGATGGTCACATGGCGGTCATGCGGAGGCTGGCCCGAGAGTCAGTCGGGGCGGCGGCTCGAATGGACAGAAAGCGCGGCGGCTGCCGGGAGCAGGATCCCCAGCGTCGTCAGATGGGCCGCGCGGGGGCAAGAGCTGGGCGACCACCGCGAGGAGGACGCCGGCGGTCGCGAGGCTGATGGATTCGAGGACGAGGCCGAGCCGTCGCCGGCCAAGCCAACATCTCACAGCGACCGAAGAGACCTCTGCGGCCAGGTCCAGTCGACGTCGAGCGGGGCCCCTGCGAGTGCGCGACGCCGACCGGCATCCGTCGCGCCAAGGACGAGGATGCGGTCGGTCTTCGTCGCTCGGCCTGCCTCGTCGCCCCAGAGCTTGGTCATCTTCCGGTTAGCCGCGACCGCATCGAGCGCGACTCCCGCGAGCCGATAGCCCTCCGGTTCCGCAGCGGCTTCCCAGACACGTGCGGCAAGATCGATCCCGCCGCGCAGAGCGCGCCCGCGATCGGTCTCGACGTCGCCGATGACGAGGACGACGACCGCATCGTCGGCGAGGACCGGACGCATGGCGGCGAGGACGTCGCGCATGAACGCGAGGTAGGGCTCGCGGTGATGGGCATCGTCGAGGGTCGCGTCGATCGCGCGGGCGTCGAAGCCGAGGAACCAGGTCCGAAGCCAGTTGTAGTACCCGTACTTCACGACGCGCAGGTACGGCGGTGACGTCACCACGAGCCTCGCGCGATCCGGCCGGCCGCGACCGCGCAACGCGGTGCGGACGCGCGGCGCCATGTCGCGCGCATCGCCGAGCAGCGCGATCCCCTCGATCGACGGCGGCGGCTGCCGGAAGAGCCGGTCGAGCTTCTTTGAGAGCCCGTCGAACACGTCGCGCTCCGGCGAAGCGAACTCGGTTCGTGAGGCGTAATCGCGGACGTACCGTGGCGCCATCGAGAACGTGTTTGGCATCAACACCGACAAGTAGCTCGCGCTCTTGCCATGGAGGATCCCGGTCAGAGCAGCTGCCAGGAAGCGGTCGGTTCGGTCCTCGAGTCGGAGCGTCGTCCTCACGAACAGGAGCTGGCCCAGGGTGCGCGGATGGAAGGCGAGTGCCACCTCGGTCGGCACCGGTTCGACGCCATCGATCGCTCGTCCGCCCGAGCCGGCGGTTGGAGTGAGAGAGTCCGGATCGTCCGGCGCGCGGGCGATGCGCTCGCCCAGTCCGAGCCAGGCGGTCGAGTCGGCGTTCCAGGCGAGCCTCAGCTGGGCCAGACGCGTCGCGGCGTGCGCGCGCGTCGCGGGCTCGACCTTCGCGGCCGTCAGCAGGTGGGCGAAGGGGTTCAGGTCATTGCCGACGCCGATCCGGCCCTCGGCACAGGCCTGCAGCGGTGTCGTCCCACGCCCCGAGAAGGGGTCGAGAACGACATCACCAGGTCGCGAGTAGCGAGCGATGAAGGCGTGGGTCAGCGCTGCCGGGAAGCTCGCGAGATACGAGCACATAGGGTGGAAGGTGTGACCCCACAGCCGCTGCTGATCCTTCCACTCAGGGGCGAGGGCGAGCGCCGGCAGTTCGGTGGGAAGCTCGAGCGCGAGCTGGCCCGCGTTGATCTGAGCCGGACGTGCCGACATCGGCGATCCCGACCTCCCTGACCCTCAGCCGATCCCGGTCGGCACGATGGGGCGCGGAGCATAGCACGCGAGAATCCGGCGCTAGACTCGCTGCTGTCCCGGACAGATGAGTGACATGGCGGCCGACGTTTGATCAGTTCCAAGCTCGCCGGCGAGCGGATCGCCATGTTGGCCGTGCTGGCCCTGGCGCTCGCGGGATGCGCCCTCGGTCGGCTGGTCCCGCCGCCACCGGCGCCACACCACGTCATCCAGCAGGCCGTCGACCTCGTCCGCATCGTGTGCACGCTTGCCCTCGCCGTGTCGCTGCTGCTCGGACCCGGAGTCGCATGGCGAGCGCTCGGGCCGGCGGATCGACCGCTCGGGCTCGGGTTCGTCCCGCTTCCCGGGCTGCTCATGCTGGCGGCCGGCGGCGCGGTCGCGTGGGCGCTCGGCGATGTCATCGACCCGTGGACGATCTCGACCATCCTCTTCGTCCCTGTGCTCCTCGGGATCGGCGGCATCCTGGCGTGGGGTCCCGCCCCGATGATCTTCGATGAGGACGAACGCCGCGTGGTCCTTGTCGTCGGCTGCGTGCTGGGACTCGCGATCGCGCGGTCACTCTGGTCACCCGGCCCCGAGGGCGAGCTCTATGCCGGCACCGTCTCGCGAACGCTGGAGGTGGGGGACCGGTCGGACAGCAGGATCTCGTACCACGTCGTCCAGCTCGTCGCCGCCGGCGAAGGTCCCTACGGCTCGCTCGCCACCGAGCTGCTGAAGCCCTACAACTTCTCCAGCCGGGGACCACTGCCGGGCCTCGCCGCGACGCCGGTCGTGCTCCTGGCAGGCGGCCACCCGTCTTCGACGGGTCGGCCAGTCGAACCGTGGGTCCCGTTCGACGAAGCGGGTTTCATGGCCTACCGGCTGGCGATGATGTCGTTCGCCGTCGTCGCCTTCCTCGCCCTGTGGGACCTCGTCCGACGCGTTGCCGGCCGGGACGGCGGATACCTCGCCGTCCTGCTGGCAGCGACGACCCCGTTCCTCGTCCACGAGGTGTGGTTCACGTGGCCAAAGATGCTCGCCGCCGGGATCGTGCTGCTCGCTGCCATCGGCGTCATCTACCGTCGCCCGTTCCGGGCTGGGCTCCTCGCCGGGTTGGGGTACCTCGTCCACCCCGGCGTCCTCCTGGCTGTCCCGACGCTCGGGCTGATCTCGCTGTGGCCATTGTCGCGGGCACGCTGGAACCGGCCTCGGGTCCGGGACGGCGTGCTCCTCGCGATTGGACTGGCGATCTTCCTCGTCGCGTGGCGGCTGGTGAACGGCCGGCATTACGACCAGAGCGAGTTCCTCGATTACTTCCTGAGGACCGGACCGGGCGGGACACTGGGCCTCGGGGTCGATTGGGTCGTCTCACGGCTCCACTCGGTCGGCAACACCCTCGTGCCTCTGTTGTTGCCGGTCGCTGACGCCGGGAATGCGGCTATCAATG
>JBJMNA010000061.1:0-3576 GCA_045804485.1 Chloroflexota bacterium | reverse complement strand
GCCTACGGCTGGGATCCCGATCGCTCGTTCTACATCCCGGAGGATGCGCTCAACCAGTTCCGGTCGGCGATCCCAGCCGGTGAGGCGCTCGTCGCGGAGTGGGAGCGCCGGTTCTATGCCTATCGGGACGCACACGCGACGGAGGCGGCGGACTTCCGCCGCCGGATGACGCGCGGCGGGTTGCCGGACGGATGGGACGCCGATCTCAAGACGTACGAGACCGGGTCTGAAGTCGCCACCCGCAACGCCTCGCAGGATGCGATCAACGCGCTCGCGCCACGCCTGCCTGAGCTGTTCGGCGGTGCCGCCGACCTGTCCGAGTCCAACCTGACGGACGTCAAGGGCGAACCCAACTTCAGCGCGACCGAGGCCGGCCGGAACCTTCGCTTCGGCGTCCGCGAGCACGGCATGGGCGGCGCGACGAACGGCCTCGCCTACCACGGCGGGTTCATCCCGTACTGCGCGACCTTCCTGACCTTCAGCGACTACATGCGCGGGAGCGTGCGTCTCGCCTCGTTGTCGGGGCTCCATCTCATCTACGTCTGGACGCACGACTCGGTCGGTCTCGGGGAGGACGGTCCGACGCATCAGCCGGTCGAGCACTACGCCGCCCTCCGAGCCATCCCGAACCTGTGGTTCGTCCGCCCCGGCGACGCGAACGAGGCGTCCGCGGCCTGGGCGCTCGCGATCGAACGATCCGACGGTCCCGTGGCCCTCGCGTTGACGCGGCAGAAGCTCCCGACCCTGCCCGGCACGGACCAGCTGGCACGTGACGGCGTCGCCCGGGGCGGCTACGTCCTGCGCGAGGCACGCGGCGGAACACCGGAGCTGATCCTCATCGGCACCGGATCCGAGCTCCAGCTGGCGTTCGCCGCGGCCGACGCGCTCGAAGATGACGGCATCCCGACACGCGTCGTGTCGCTGCCGTGCTGGGAGCGCTTCGAGGCGCAGGACCAGGCGTACCGCGACGAGGTGCTCCCGCCTGGTGTCCGAAAGCGCGTCAGCGTCGAGATCGGCGTGTCGCTCGGGTGGGAGCGCTGGGTCGGCGACGAGGGCGCGATCATCGGGCTCGACCATTACGGCGCATCGGCGCCCGCCGGGACGATCTTCGAGCATCTCGGGTTCACGGCCAAGCGCGTCGCCGAGGTTGGTCGTGGCGTCGTGCGCGACGGGCTCCACGGCCGGATCCCCACCCTTGACGGCGGTCACTTCGGCGGCCATCCCACGCTGTCGACCGGCGAGTCTGGGGTCTCGCGGACGTCGGGCTCGGACCCCGGCCACTCCTGAGGCGAACGGATCTTGCGACGTCGCTGACACGCCCGTGATCCCGGGGTGACGACGGGGCGCGAGCCGCGGCAGCCCAGACTCCGCGCATGGAAAGAGACCCGCAGACCCAGGACCAGGACGTCGAGCGTGAGACGCCGCTCGAGGGCGATTCGAGCGACGTCGTCGACGGCGCCGTCGGGGACGCGCATCTCGTCGACCCCACCGACGCTGAACGATTGGGCGCCGACCTAGACGCGCTCCCCGCGATCGACGACAAGGAGCCCGACAGCGGGCCGCCCGACGGGATGCTTCCCGTCGAGGTCAACGGACCGAACCACTGACCCCCGTCGCACCGGGGATGTGGCGGGCCGTATCCTTCCAACGTGCGCATCGCCTTCGCCGCCGACCACGCTGGAGCCGCCTGCAAGGACGAGCTGATCGCCCGGCTGACGAGTGCGGGGCTGGACCACGACCTGATCGACCTCGGCGGCGACGGCTCCGACCCGACGGACGACTACCCCGACTTCGCACAGCGTCTCGGTGCTGCCATCCAGGCGCGGACGGCGGATCGCGGGGTCCTGATCTGCGGCTCGGGGGTCGGCGCCTCGGTCGCGGCGAACAAGATGCGCGGTATCCGAGCCGCCATCTGTCACGACACCTATTCAGCCCACCAGGGGGTCGAGCACGACGACATGAACGTGCTGACGCTCGGCGCCCGGGTGATCGGCCCGGAGCCGGCGTTCGAGTGCGTCGTGGCGTTCCTCGGCGCGACGTTCAGCGGCGAGGCCCGACATCAGCGCAGGCTCGACAAGGTCCTCGCGATCGAAGACGAGCGCTGACCGCCGGCCGGGTCAGGCAGCGGAGCCCGAGCGCGCCGAGCGAGCGGCGTACCATGGTGGACCACCTTCGGAGAGCCACATGACCGATCCGGCTTCGACGACTCTGACCGCTCCCCGCCTCGCCCTCGGCGACGCACGAGCGGCGTACGACGCGGCGGTCACACGGGCGCGCACCGACGAGTGGGCGACCCGGCTCGCCGCGCGTGACGTGAGCCTCTGGACGTCCGACGCGCGTGTTGCCGAGGGCATCGCCGATCGGCTCGGCTGGCTCGACGCTCCGGGCCATTTTGCCGACCGGACGGCCGGTCTCGAGGGCTTCGGGGACGCGGTCGTGGACGAGGGCTACACGACGGCCGTCGTCGCCGGGATGGGCGGTAGCAGCCTCGCACCTGACGTCCTCCACCGGACGTTCGGGTCGCTCGAGGGCTATCTCACGCTCCGCATCCTCGACTCGACCGATCCCGCCTACGTCAAGGCCACGCTTGACGACCTCGATCCGCTTCGGACGCTCGTGATCATCGCCTCGAAGTCGGGCACCACGACCGAGCCGAACGCGTTCCTCGCCTACGCCTGGGATCGAGCGGACAGGGCGCTGAAGTCCGTCCCCCATCACAGCTACGAGCACCCGGGTGCGTATTTCGCGATCATCACCGACCCCGGCAAGGGCCTCGAGGCGATCGCCCACCACGACGACGTCCGCGAGGTCTTCCTCAACCCGCCCGACATCGGCGGCCGTTACTCGGCGCTGACGTATGTCGGACTCGTCCCGGCGTCGCTCATCGGGATCGACCTGGACGCACTCCTCGCGTCGGGAGCGGCGATGGCCGGAGCCTGCCGCGAGCCCGATCCCGAGCAGAACCCGGGGCTCTCGCTGGGCCTCGCGATCGGCACGCTCGCGGCCGGCGGCCGGGACAAGCTGACCTTCCTGCCGGACGAGGAGATCGCCAGCTTCGGCGCTTGGCTCGAACAGCTGATCGCGGAGAGCACCGGAAAGCATGGTGTCGGGATCGTCCCGGTCGACCTCGAGCCGCTCGGTCCGCCCGACGTCTACGCCGCCGACCGGGCATTCGTCCGGATCTCGCTCGCGGGCGGCACCGATGGCGGCCGTGACGCGCTCGCGGACGCGCTGGAGGCGGCCGGTCACCCCGTCATCAGGATCGAGATCGCCGACCCGATCGACCTCGGCGCCGAGTTCGTGCGCTGGGAGGTAGCCACCGCGTTCGCCGGGGCGGTGCTCGGTATCGATGCGTTCGATCAGCCGAACGTCGAGGAGGCAAAGCAGCTGACCCGCGACGTCCTCGCTGCAGTCGGATCAGGCGATGCGCCGACCCACGCCACCGATCCGATCGCCGTCGGCGAGGGCCTGACGCTCTACGGCGATGCAGCGCTCCGGCTCACCGCGGTCGGCGGCGACGTCACCGGCGAGCTCGCCCGACACCTCGCCAGGCGACACCGCGACGCGTACCTCTGC
>JBJMNA010000060.1:0-5556 GCA_045804485.1 Chloroflexota bacterium | reverse complement strand
CGCGGGGTGGGGGAGCATCGTCCGCTGGAGCGCTGACCCGCGCGTCGTCGCGATCGGCGAGACCGGCCTCGACTACGACCGCGTCTTCAGCCCGATCCCGGACCAGCTCGCGAACGTGCGCCGGAATCTCGCCCTGGCGCTCGAGACGGCGAAGCCCGCGATCCTGCATTGCCGGTCGGCTTCGGGTCGCCGGGACGCTCAGGATGCGCTCGTGATGGAGCTGCGTGCGGCCGGGGTCGGCGGAGCGGCATGGGCCGCCGCGTTCGGAGACCGGCCGCAGGCGGTCATCCACTCGTTCTCAGGCCCCGTCGATTACGGGCGGGCGGTGATCGATCTCGGTCTCGCGGTCAGCTTTTCGGGGCTCGTGTTCCGTGCCGGCGAGGACGCGTCGGCCGAGGTGGCGACGATGGTTCCCGCCGGCCGCGTCCTGATCGAGACGGATTCGCCGTTCCTCGCGCCGCCTGGCGCTCCACGGTCGCGCAACGAACCGGAGTGGGTACGCGTCACAGGGGCGTGGCTGGCCGACAAACGCGCGACGACCCCGGACGCTCTCGGCGCGATGCTCATCGCGTCGTACGACGGGACCTTCCCGACCGAACGGGCGCGAGCGGCATGACCCTGCGAGGCGTTGCCCTGGCGATCTCGATCGCGTTGGCGGTCATGGCCTGCGGTTCGGGCGCGAGCGCGACGACCGCGCCCAGCCGGAGCGCCGCGCCCACTCCGACAGCCACGCCGAACCTGCCCACGATCGCACCCACGCCGTCGATCGCCCCAACGCCGACCGCGACCGCCTTGGCACCGGCCTCGGCGTCGGCCTCGGCCTCGGCAGCGTGCGTCTTCGACTCGCAGACCGGCCTTCTGCCGTCGGACCGGCTGACGAATGTCGAGATCCTCGGCGCGCCGGGCCGCGACGTCATCCGGTTCAGCTTCGGCAAGCGGTCGCTCGGCGCGGGTGCCGCGGGGCCGGCCACCGGGACGCTCGATGCGGCCCGCCCGCCGTTCACCCAGGCGGCCAGCGGAGAGCCGATCGATCTTCAGGGCGAGCACGCGCTCAAGGTCGTGTTCAGCGGGATGTCGCTCCAGAACGACGCCGGGGAGCCGGCCTACGACGGACCGCGCGAGTTCACCGGCACGGACCCGTCGCGAAGCCTTCGGCATGTCGTCCAGTTCGATGAATCCGAGGGCCTCAGCGGCTGGTACATCGGCTACGACGGCCCGAGCTGCGCGACCCTGACGAGGAGCGGCGATTCTGTCGAGATCGCGCTCGATTTCGGGCCCGGGAGCTAGCGCGTCGCCTTGACAGGCGCTACCCGGGTTCGGTAGTCTCTTGGCACTCTCGAAGGGAGAGTGCCAAAGCATCGCGAAGCCGCCACATCCGACGTCGCCTGACACCAGGCTGGAGGGTCGGGACTCGGCCGACGCGATGCCACCACAGAGGTTCCGCGGGACGTCGCTCCAACCGGCCATGCCGGCCGCCGATGTCCCACGAGTCCGACGCCCGCGGCCGGCCCTGGCCGAAACAGGAGGTAAGCACGTTGGCCACAGCCACTGCGACGAAAGCCACTGCGAAGAAGCTTCGCCCGCTCGGTGACCGCGTCGTCATCAAGCCCAGCGCCCGCGAAGAGATGACCAAGAGCGGCATCGTCCTGCCGGACACCGCCAAGGAGAAGCCGCAGGAAGGCGAGATCATCGCCGCCGGCCCCGGCAAGATCCTCGAGGACGGCAAGCGCGAGACGATGGACGTCAAGGTCGGCGACAAGGTCCTCTACGCGAAGTACGCCGGCACCGAATTCAAGATCGAAGGCGATGAGCTGCTCATCGTCAGTCAGAAGGACATCCTCGCGATCGTCGACTGACGACGCGGTTGCGTCGCCCCAAAACCACACGTTTCTGGAGGGACACTCGAATTGGCTAAGCAGATCATCTTCGACGAGACAGCTCGTCGTTCGCTCAAGCGCGGCATCGATCATCTCGCTGACGCGGTCAAGGTCACGATCGGCCCGAAGGGCCGCAATGTCGTCCTCGACAAGAAGTTCGGTTCGCCGACGATCACCAACGACGGCGTGACGATCGCGCGCGACATCGAGCTCGACGACCCGTTCGAGAACATGGGCGCGCAGCTCCTCAAGGAAGTCGCGACCAAGACCGACGACGTCGCCGGCGACGGCACGACCACAGCAGTCGTGCTCGGCCAGGCGATGGTCGCCGAGGGCCTGCGCGTCGTGTCCTCCGGTGCCAACCCGATGGTCGTCAAGCGCGGCATCGAGGCCGCGGTCGACGCGGTCGTCGAGGAGATCAAGCGGGTCGCCCGCCCGGTCGACAACCGCGAGCAGATCGCGGCCGTCGCGGCCATCAGCGCCGCGGATCCGGAAGTCGGCGAGATCATCGCCGAGGTGATGGACAAGGTCGGCAAGGACGGCGTCATCACCGTCGAGGAAGGCCAGAGCCTCGGCCTCGAGAAGGAATACACCGAGGGCATGCAGTTCGACCGGGGCTACATCTCGGCCTACTTCGTGACCAACCCGGACCGCATGGAAGCGGTCCTCGACAACCCGCTCATCCTCATCACGGACAAGAAGATCTCGGCGGTCGCGGACATGCTCCCGGCGCTCGAGAAGGCCGTCCAGCAGGGCAAGCCCACGCTGATCATCAGCGAGGACGTCGACGGTGAGGCGCTCGCCACGCTCGTCGTGAACAAGCTGCGCGGCACGGTCCAGGTCCTCGCCGTCAAGGCGCCGGGCTTCGGCGACCGCCGCAAGGAGATGCTCCGCGACATCGCGGTGCTGACCGGCGGCACCGTCATCAGCGAGGAGATCGGTCGCAAGCTCGACTCGGTCGCATTCGAGGACTTCGGCTCGGCCCGTCGCGTCGTCGCGACCAAGGACGACACGACGATCATCGACGGCGACGGCAAGGCCGACCAGATCAAGGCCCGGATGACGCAGATCAAGGCCCAGATCGAGGACACCACCTCGGACTACGACCGCGAGAAGCTCCAGGAGCGCCTCGCCAAGCTGTCCGGTGGCGTCGCGGTCATCAAGGTCGGCGCGGCCACCGAGGTCGAGCTCAAGGAGAAGAAGCACCGCATCGAGGATGCGCTCTCGACGACCCGCGCGGCCGTCGAGGAAGGCCTCGTCGCCGGTGGTGGGACGACCCTGCTGCAGGCGATCACGGTGCTCGAGAAGGTCAAGCTCGATGGCGACGCCCAGGTCGGCGTGGACATCGTGCGCAAGGCGCTCGAGGCGCCCGCCCGACAGATCGCCGACAACGCCGGCCAGTCCGGCGAGGTCATCGTCGCGCACGTCAAGGGCCTCAAGCCCGGCTTCGGCTACGACGCGCTCAAGGGCGAGTACGGCGACCTGTTCAAGGCCGGCATCGTCGATGCCGCCAAGGTGACCCGATCCGCGCTCCAGAACGCGGCATCGATCGCGGCGATGGTCCTGACGACCGAGACGCTGGTGACCGACATGCCGGAGAAGGACAAGGGCGGGAACGGCGGCGGCGGCCACGACCACGGCGGCGGGATGGACTTCTAGTCCGAAACCACCCGACAACGAGAGACCCCCGGCATCGCCGGGGGTCTTTTGATTCCGGGTGAGACGTTACGGGCGGCGGGTCGGGCCGGTCGGTGCGACGGGTCGCGCGGCAGCCATCCGACGACGATCGTTGGCCGCGGACATGCGCTGGGCGACGCGGATGACCTCGAGCACCGTGAACAACGGCAGAAGACGCCTGGGCAGGAAACGGAACAACAAGAAACGCAACATGGCCCAACGGTGCCGCGGCCGCAGGGGTCACCGCGTCTTCGAAACCGCGCTCTGAGTTGCGTCTCCGTTGCGGTTGGACGGGCGCCGCTGTGACGAATCTGCAATGTCGAGACGGCGCCGTTCGGAGTCCCCGGGGATGCTCAGCCGCCGATGCTTTCCCCGTGATCGTGCGAATCCTCACGGCCCGCGTCCCGCGCCAGAACGTCGGGCCGTTCAACGACCTCCTGCGCGCTCAGCTGACCGAGCTCCGAGCGCAGCCCGGCCTCGTCTACGCGAAGCTCGCCCGGCGACTCAACGAGGACCAGGGCGAGGAGGTCGTGCTCGTCGAGGAGTGGCGGACGCCGCCTGACCTCTTCGAGTGGACGCAGGGGCGATTGAACAAACCGCGCCTTCTGCCCGGGACAGAAGACCTCGTCGCCAATCTCATGGTCACCCACTACGAGGCGATCGACCTGTCGGCCGACGACCTGCTCACCCGGGTGCTCGGGACAGCGGCCGTCACCCCGAGTCCCGCTCCGGTCGAGTCGTCAGCTCACGAACAGCGGCGCTCCGAGCGTCTCGACCTCGACGTCGATCCCGAGCCCGGGACCGGCCGGGACGATGCCGCGCCCCGCCCGCGACCGCGGCTGGTGACCAGCGACATGGTCGAGGGTCCAGTCGTTCATGAACGAGGCGGCGAACAGCGAACCGGGTGAGACGCCCGCCGCGAGATGCGCGACCGCGGCCGTGACGATGTCTCCGCCCCACGAATCCTCGATGGTGAGGGTGAGCCCGAGCGCGCCCGCGGCGTCACGCATGAGGCGCGCTTTCGTCAGGCCGCCCACACGGCCGATCTTGAGGTTGACGTGGTCCATCGCGTCCGCGGCCACGCCCCGGACGAGCGTCGGCAGGTCCGTGATGACCTCGTCGAGGACCATCGGAAGCGTCGTCAGCCGCCTGACCGCGATGCACTCCTCGAGCGTCGGACAGGGCTGCTCGAGTCGGAGCCGATCGAACCCGGCCAGCAGACGCGCCGCGACGATCGCGTCTTGTCTCCGCCAGGCGCCGTTGGCGTCGCCGATGAGCGCATCCTCGGGCCCGGTGACCGCGTGGACGGCAGCGACGCGCTCGACGTCCGCCTCCGGTGCGCCACCGAGCTTCAGCTGGAAGTGATGGATCCCATCCGCGCGCTCGCGTTCGACGAACGCCGCCATCTCGGAGGGCGGGCCGAGAGGGACGGCGACGTACAACGGCACGGAGGGCTCGACGACTCCGCCGAGCAGCGTCGCGACGGGCTGACCCGTGGCGCGTCCGAGCACGTCCCAGCAGGCGACATCGATCGCGCTCTTGGCGTACTCGTGGCCGAGGAGCGTCGCGTCCATCCGGTCGTTGACCGCCGCAAGGTTCGCAGCGTCCACCCCGATCAGGGCGGGCGCAAGCTCGCGCAGGGCCGCTCGGGCTCCACCGGCGAATGCGGGCAGGTATGTGTTGCCGAGCGGGCACGACTCGCCGAAGCCGTCGACCCCACCCCGCGTCCGGATCCTCACGACCGTGCTGGGCAGCACGTTGACGACCCGCCCGGACGACATGACGTAATCGCCGTGGGCGTACGTGAGGTCGTAGCCGTAGACCTCGATCCGCTCGATGACGGTCGCGCTGTCGCCCATCGGGCGTGCCCTCCTGCGTGGAGTGCGATGGTGCATCAGCGGACCACCGACCGTTTGACAGGCTCGGCCGCCAGCCCGACCCTCTGTCTCACCGCCGTGTGACAGCGACGGAGCCCGACCCGACTTCCTCGAGGAGCCTCATG
>JBJMNA010000059.1:0-14573 GCA_045804485.1 Chloroflexota bacterium | reverse complement strand
GAACATATGCTCCATGGGAGTACGCGCAGGAGCCTGACGATGAGCATCGCGATCGACCCGGTCTGTGGCATGGAGGTCGACACCACCACCAGCCTTCTGTCGCTGGATCACGACGGCATCACGTACTGGTTCTGCGGGAAGGGCTGCCTGCTCGACTTCAAGGACGATCCGAGCGGATTCCTCGCGGCCGACCGCATACCGTCGATGCCCGGGGAGGATGCGTCCCCAGCAGCTGGTGGCGCCCCGGAGGCGCCACCGGTTTAGTCGCAGCTAAGCGGCGTCTTCGATACTGTCCTTGGCGGCATCGGACCGGGCACTCCACGGAGGGGTCGGCCGCCTTGAGAGACTCCGACCATGGGTCGGAGGAGGTGCCCGGTGCGCACATTGCTGGATCGCTTCGCGGCTGTCGCGACATCCCTCCTCATCCTCGCCACGGCGATCAGTGGGTCATCGATCGGAATGAAGTGGTGACGCTTCGGTAGCGCGACGGTGGCGACACGCCCGCTCAACGGGGTCGCGAGGTAGAACGTCGCGTCCGGTGGCGCGCGTCAATAGACTTCGCGCGGTGTTTCCCCGTCGTTGGACGCTTGGTTTCGCGTCGTGCGCGCTCGCGGCCGCCATGACCCTTGCCGGGTGCACATCCGACGCGCCCTCGCCGACCCCGCCGATCGTGCCCGGCTCATCATCTGCACCGCGCGCCGTCAACATCATCACCAAGGACTACGCGTTCCTGCCCGACGCGCTCGATCTCGCGCCGGGAGAGACCGTGCTGCTCCACGTGATCAACGGTGGGCTCGAAGTCCACGAGGCAGTCATCGGCGACGCCGCCGTCCAGGACGCATGGGAGGTCGCCGAGGCTGCGACCGTCGGCGCGCCGCCCGGTCCGACGCCGGTCGTCACCGTGCCACCAGAGGTCGCGGGGCTCCGCATCGTGGTCCATTCCGGGGAGCGCGTCGACGTCGTCTGGACGGTCCCGGCGGACGCGGCGACGGGTTCCGGGTCCACGCCCGCGGGCCCGTGGGTCGTGGGCTGTCACATCGCGGGGCATTGGGCGCGCGGCATGCAGATCCCCGTTCGTTGGGTCAGCACGCCGTCCGCGTCCTGAGGGACTCCGGTGGTACGCTCTGGGCCCGCGCGTCCGGTGCGCGCGAGGGTCAGCCTCGAGGAGGATCGTGAATGGCCTACGTGATCGCCGAGCCGTGCATCGATGTGCTCGACGTGTCGTGCGTCTCCGTCTGTCCTGTCGACTGCATCCATTTCGACGAGGGCACGGATCGCAAGCTGTTCATCGATCCGAACGAATGCATCGACTGCGGAGCCTGCGAGCCCGAATGCCCGGTGAACGCGATCTTCCCGGAGGAGTCGCTGCCACCGGAATGGGCGAACTACACCGCGATCGACGCCACATGGTTCACAGACAAGGCCGCCGCCCGCGCAGCCGTCGACGAGCTGAAGCCGCGCTGACCGCGCGCCCGGCCGGCGCGACGCCGCACCGGGCCGCCTGACCCATGCGAATCGTGTCGCTCCTGCCGTCCGCGACCGAGATCGTCTGCGCCATCGGTCTCACGGACGAGCTCGTCGGCGTCACCCACGAATGCGATTTCCCGGCGGACGTCGCGGGCATCCCGGTGATGACGCGAAGCGTCCACGATCTCGAGGGGACGTCGTCCCGGGAGATCAACCGGCTCGTCACTGCATCCGTCCACGGCGGCTCATCGCTGTACGAGCTCGATGAGGGCGCTTTGGAAGCCGCCGCGCCGGACCTGATCCTGACCCAGGAGCTGTGCAAGGTCTGTGCGGTGAGCTATCGCGAGGTCAACGAGGTCGCCCGCGCCATCGACGCGGACATCACGGTCGTCTCGCTCGAACCGACGTCCATCGAGGGCATCCTCAACACCATCACGACCGTCGGCGCGATGACGGAGGCGGAGGACGCGGCGGTCGATGTCGTCGAGTCGCTCCGAGAACGACTGTCGGCCATCGAGGGCAAGGTGCAGACGCGGCGGGACGCCGGCGGACATTCCCCGCGCGTCGTCGCGCTCGAGTGGTTCGACCCACCGTTCGCGTCGGGTCACTGGGTTCCGGAGCAGATCCGTCGGGCCGGCGGCTGGGAGCTGCTCGGGGCCGACGGTGACCGGTCGCGTCAGACCACGTGGGAGGCCGTTCGCGAGGTGGACCCCGAGATGCTGCTGCTGATGCCGTGCGGGTTCCACCTCGCGGAGACGCAGCGCGAATGGGCACGAACCACGCGGCCGGAGGGGTACGAGGCGCTGGCCGCGGTCCGGAGTGACCAGGTGTTCGCGCTCGACGGGTCCTCGTATTTCAGCCGGCCGGGTCCTCGCGTCTTCGACGGAATCGAGCTGCTGGCCGAGATCTTCGCTCCCGACGCCTTCCGCGACCTGGCCCCGTTCCGCTCGTGGGCCCCCGTCGACCCGTGAGGCGACGGGACCCGCCGGCGGCCGCCTGATGCCGTTCCGTGCCTCGTTCGACTGCCTGTGGTGCGGGACGCCGCACGTCTGCCGGGGACCGGACGATCTCGAAGGCTGGGCACAGCTCTGTCCCGACTGCGTCGGCAAGGCCGGCGACAACGGGTTCCTCCGATTCCGGTTGCACCAAGCCCTGACGGAGCGGGGAGCCGCTTCCGGACGGACCGCCGTCGCGACCGCGACACAGCCAACGCCTCCGACCGCCGCGCCGACCCTGGCGCCGTCCTCCGACGTCGATGCCGACATGCTCGCCTACTACGAGGCTCGTGCACCGGAGTACGACGACTGGTACCTCCGCCGTGGCCGGTACGAACGCGGGCCGGTCCATGACGCGGCATGGAACGCGGAACTCGATGTCGCCGGTCGATGGCTCGACGCACTTCCGATCGCCGGCGAGATCGTCGAGCTCGCGGCGGGCACCGGCTGGTGGTCGCCGCTGCTCGCCGGCAAGGGCGAGCTCTCGATGTATGACGGCAACGCCGGTCCGCTCGACCGCGCACGTGAGCGCCTCGTTGCACATCGGCTGCGAGCGCATCTCCACGTCCGCGACGCATGGGCCGAACCTGACCGCGAGGTCGACGCGCTGTTCACCGGCTTCTGGCTGAGCCACGTCCCGCGCGCCCGGCTCGATGCATTCCTGGCCCTCGCACGTCGCTGGCTCAAGCCCGGCGGGATCTTCGCCTTCATCGATTCGCTGCCAGACCCGCAGTCGAGCGCCGCCGACCACCCGACACCTGCCGACGACCGGTCCGTCCGCCGCCTCGACGACGGGCGTGAGTTCACGATCGTCAAGGTCTACTACACGCCGGCCGAGCTCGAGGATGCGCTCCGGCGGGCGGGTTTCGTCGACCCTCAGGTGAGCACGACTGGCCGATTCTTCCTGACGGGCGCCGCCACCGCCGGCTAGCGCCGGCGACCTCGCTCAAGGGTCGAGCCGCCGACCCCCGCGGCTATACTCCCCGCGATGTCCCCCCTCTCGAAGTCCACGATCGCGACCGTCGGTTCCGGCGTCATGGCCGAGGCGATGATCGCAGGCCTGCTGCGCGGCAAGCTGGTCGACCCGCAGCAGGTCGTCGCGAGCCATCCGCGAGCGGAACGGCGCGAGCACCTCGAGCGCGAGTACGGCATCCGCACGGTGTCGTCGAACGTCGAGGCCGTCGACGGCGCCGATGTGATCCTGCTCGGGATCAAACCTCAGATGCTCGGCAAGGTCGGTCGAGAGATCGGGCCGAACCTGGGTCGCGGACAGCTCGTGCTGAGCGTGCTCGCGGGCGCGACGACGGCCGCTCTCACGGGCCTCCTCGGCCATGACCAGGTCGTCCGCAGCATGCCCAATACGCCGGCCCGGCTCGGCAAAGGCGTGACGGTCTGGTACGCGACCCCCGAGACGACCGACCTCCAGCGCGCGCAGGCAGCGGCGTTGCTCGGCGCGCTCGGTCATCAGCTCGAGGTCGACGACGAGAAGATGGTCGCGATGGCGACCGCAGTCTCCGGCACCGGCCCGACCTATGTCTTCCTGGTCATGGAGGCGCTGATCGACGCCGCCGTCCATCTCGGTTTTCCGCGGCACATCGCGCATGACCTCGTCATCGAGACGCTCGAGGGCTCGACGCTCTTCGCACGCCAGTCGGGGATGCACCCCGCCGAGCTTCGGAACATGGTGACGTCGCCTGGTGGCACCTCCGCCGCGGCCCTCCACGAGCTCGAGTCGGGGCGACTCCGGACGGTCCTGTCCGAGGCGGTCTGGGCGGCGTACCGGCGGACGGTCGAGCTCGGCGACCAGCTCGAAGCATCCGTCGCGGCGCCCGAGGGACGGATCACCGGTCGATGACGGGGCCCGAAACAGCGGATCTCCGGTCTGCGCCGTTGGAGAGCATCCGGTCCCGTGAACTCCGCGCTCCGGATCGCGACCTGTGGGCCGATGAAGCCGTGCTGTGGGAGCGGCTGGGGGCGAGTTGGGCCGGGCTGGACGACGATGCGTGGCACCGGCCGGGCGCCGCACGGTCCGAGGCAGGCGGACCCGACTGGTCGCTGGCCGAGCACGTCGGGCACATCGCCGACTGGCTCGAGCTCGGGATCGACTACACGACGCGCGCGATGACGACTGGCGTCTGGCCGTCAGAGGACGACTTTGACGGCGGCAACTTCGACACCTACAACGAACGGCGGCGCGAGCCGTGGGCGTCGCTGCCGCGGGAGACGATCGTCCAGCGGCTCGAGGAGGGGAGGGAGCGGATGCTGCCGATCGCGCGCCGTCTCGGTGCCGAGGCGATCCGCGAGGAGCCTGGCTGGAGCTGGGTCTATCCCGTGCTCCATGGCCACTACCTCGACCACCTCCCGGTCATCGAACCGTGGACCGACGAGCTTCGGCGTGGGAATGCCCGGCCAGCGGCGGCGACGACGGCCGGGCCGGCAGACGAAGATCCGGCCTGATGCCGACCGCCCCGACGACGCCATCACCGAACCTCACGATCGAGGCGATCGTCGCCGTCGAGGCGCCACGCGAGTTCCGGGTCCACCCGCGCGACCGGATCGTCGCCTACACCGCCGACGCGGGCGGCGCCCGCCAGCTCTTCACGCTCTCACTCAGGGGCGGCTATCCCGTCCAGCTGACCGCGTCCGAGAAGCCCGTCTCGGATCCGCAATGGTCGCCCGATGGCCGCCGGATCGCGTTCGTCCGTGACGACGAGGTGTGGGTCCTCGAGATGGACGGATCGCGCGTCACCGCGGTCGCGGCGAAGCCGGGTGGCGGCCGCGCCCCGCGCTGGTCCCCCGACGGTCACCGGCTCGCGTTCCTGTCGCGGAGACGCGGCTGGTGGCAGGTCTGGCTGATCGACGCCCCCGTCCCGCGACGTGGCCGGCCCGCAACGGACCCGAAGCCGGCGAGAGCGGCGGCCCTGACCGCGACCGGCTTCGACGTCGAATCGTTCGAATGGTCGCCCGACGGTTCACGGCTGGCTGTGATGGGGCACCTCGCCGAAGCGGTCGACGAAACGTCCCAGATCGCGCTCGTCGAGGTCGCCGACCGGACGATGCGGATCGTGGCGGGCGACCGCAGCGTCGACGTGGGTGGCCGATGGGCGAGTGATGGCTCGCTGTTCTACGTGTCTGACGAGACCGGATGGTTCCAGGTCGTCCGGTTGACGCCGGACGGCCGCGACCGGGTGGTCCTGACCGACGGTGAGCGCGAACACGGCGACCCGGGCGGCGGGATCGGCTCGGCGCCATTGCCATCCCCGGACGGCGGCCGCTTCGTCCACGTCGAGGTTCACGACGGCTTCCAGGACCTCATCGTCGGAGGGATCGGTGGCGGGGACGCGCCCAAACGAGGTCGTGGCCGCCCGCCCAAGACGCCTCGAACGGTCTCCGCCGCGACGGCCGGTCAACGGATCAACCCGTGGGACGGCGTCTGGCGTGCCTTCGGCTGGACGCCGGACGGCGCCTGGGTCGCCGCGACCGGCGAGCGCGACATCTCCCCGGCGGATCTGTGGCTGCTCCCCGTCCCGGGTGTCGCGCCCGACGACGCACGTCCCCGCCAGATCACCGATTCGCTCGCGGTCGTCCTGCGCGACGCGCTCTCGTCCTCTCGCATCCCGACCGCCGAGCGGATCGCGGTGACGGCACGCGACGGTCTCCGCATCGAAGGCACGCTGTGGCGTCCGCGGACGGCCACCGGCAAGCGCGGTGGCACACGTGTCCCGGTCGTCGTCTTCCCACACGGCGGCCCGACCGGGCAGGCCTTCCGCTCGTTCGTCCCGTTCAAGCAGGTCCTGGTCGCGGCCGGGTTCGCGTTTTTGGACGTCGACTTTCGCGGGTCGACGGGGTACGGGCGCACCTTCCGGATGGCCAACCACGACGAGTGGGGCCACGCCGATGTCCACGACGTCATCGATGCGGCTCGTTGGGCAGCCGAGCAGCCGTGGGCGGACGGCCGGCTCGCGATCTACGGCGGGTCGTACGGCGGCTATGTCGTCCTGTGCGCGCTCGTCGACGAGCCCGCGTTGTGGCGCGCCGGGGTCGACCTGTACGGGGATTCGGAGATCGCCGAGAGCTATCGACACGGCGACAGAGCGGGCCGACTCGATCTTCACAAGATGATGGGCTCGCCCGATGACGTCGCCCGCCAGGAGGCGTACCGCCGCGGCTCGCCGGTCTATCGCGCCGACCGGATCGAGGCGCCGCTCCTCCTCATCCACGGCCGCAAGGACAAGCGCGTCGTTCCCTTGATGACCGAGCGTATGGTCGAGGCGCTCGAGATCGAGGGCAAGCGCCACGAGGTCATCTGGTACGACGAGGAAGGCCACGGCTGGGAAAAGCGTGAGAACCGGCGAGACGCATTCGAGCGCATCCTCGCCTTCCTCAAGGCGAACGTCCTGGACGAACCGGCCGACTAGTCGACGACCCTAGGCCTCGACGATCTTGATCTCGCCTCGATCGTCGGCGAGGCGATCGAAGTCAGAGGGCACGACGATCGCGACCGCACCATGCTCGTGCCCGAACTTCAAGAGCGCGTCCGTCCCCTTCTCGGACGGCAACCACGCGGTCGCGGCGACCCCGGCTGCCTTGGCCTCTTCGACCTGTATCGCGATCGGGTGACGACCCGCGGCCTCGAGTGCCGATTCGTCGAGCCGGTCGGGAACCTCGTTATCCGTCCCATCCGCGGACCAGACGCTCGGAAGCGGATCGCCGAGGACCGTCGCAGAGTCCCAGTCATACAGGATGAGCTCCGCGCTCTCGCGCTTCGCGAGGTCCATCGCGGCACGGCGGCTGGCGGTGTAGCGGTCGTCGTCGGAGGTCACCGCGATGACGGTCGGCATGGCGCCGCGCTGGGGTCGGTCCTGATCCATGACCCTATGAGGATGTGCGACCGTCGGTGTCCACCGCTCCGGCGGGTCGGACGGCGCGCTTACAGGTGCGTTGCAGGCGCCGGCTCGTCGGCGCGCGCCATCCGGCCGGCGTCGCGCATCGCGAGGGCGATGGTGAGCGCGATGCCCGCGCCGATGAGCACGTCACCGATGCTGAAGACGTTCGACAGGGGCAGCCAGGCGGGCAACGCGAAGACGTCGGTCAGCGCCCGCAACGCTGGATCGCCGACGACGATGCTGTTCGTGTATCCATCCTTGAGGCCACCGACCGATGCCAGCGCGGCGGCGTCGGCCGGCATCCATCCGCCGTTCGCCACGATCGCGGCGAGGTTGCAGGCGGCGCCCGCGGCGATCAGCCCGACGCCCGGTACGGCGACGTTGCGAAGGACCGCGATGAAGACGGCTGTCGTCGAGGCGATGTAGATCGCGGGCCCGGCGTCGCCGACTAGACGGCCGACCGCGTCCGTGAAGATCGCGAGCTGGAGGAGCAGGCCGAGGAGCATGAGCGGCACCCACCGCAGCCGGATCGCCCCGACGCCCTCGAGCCGTCCCCCGCCGAGCAACCCGGCGACGATCCCGATCGGGATCGCATAGAGGATGAACACGGGTCCGGGTCAGCCCGTGCGGTCGGTGCCGGTCAGGATCTGCTCGAGTTGCGTGACGTGGTCGGCGAGGTGCCCGACGATGAACCGGTCGGGCATGTCCGCGACGATCAGCTCACCCCGCGTCGGATGGAGTCCGCGACGTGCGAGGTCCTGCGGCGAGAGCGTCCGCCAGCGAGCGTCGAATCGGGTCAATGCGTCGTCGATCCGGTCGTACAGCACGCGCGGCGGGAGCGACCGGTCGCGTCCGACGATGCCGATCCGCACCTGGTCGGTCGCGACCCGGCCGAATGGCACTGGTTGCGCATCCCCGTCGAGGACCCGTTCGATCTCGCCCAGCCAGTACTGAGCCATCTCGGCGAGGTGGGCCAGGACCTCGCCTGGTCCCCAGAGCGCCTCGTCGGAATCGTCGTAGACGTCGGCCATCCGCCACGGCGCGCCGGCCTCGACATCGGGTCGCGTCGCCCGGAGTCCCTCGCGCGCCGCCGTCAGACGTTCCAGAAGGTCGTCCATGCGTGCAGTGTCGCACGCGAGGCGTAGCATTGGACGCCAATCCACCGGCCACTGCGGCCCAGTCCGCGGGAGACCGCCGCCCCGACAGCAGGGGAGATCCGCGATGACGGACACGATCTCGACCGGAGCCGCCAACCAGGCCGGCGCCCGGATCGACAAGGACGCCTACGACAAGGCGGCCGACTTCCTGCCCCTGAAGGGCATCGACCACGTCGAGTTCTGGGTGGGCAACGCGCGCCAGGCGTCGGCCTACTACCGAGCCCTGTGGGGTTTCACGCCGGTCGCCTTCAGCGGTCTCGAGACGAAGGTCCGCGACCGGGCGAGCTACGTCATGGTCCAGAACGACATCCGGTTCGTGTTCACGGCGCCACTGACGCCCGACGGCGAGATCGCCGAGCACGTCCGCGAGCATGGCGACGGCGTGCATGACATCGCCTTCGCCGTGGACGACGTCGAATCGGCGTGGCGCGAGACGACGTCGCGCGGTGCTGCGTCGGCGCTCACGCCGAGCGAGCTCGACAGCGATGACGGCACACTCCGGAAGGCGTCGATCCGGACGTATGGCGAAGTCCTCCACTCGTTCGTCGACCGGCGCGACTACGCCGGCGTCTTCGCGCCCGGCTACCGCCCCCTGAAGTCTCGGGCGCCGGCTGCCGGCGGGCTGTCGCTGCTCGAGGTCGATCACTGCGTTGGGAACGTCGGTCTCGGCCAGATGGACGAGTTCGTCGCGTTCTACCGCGACGTCCTTGGGTTCGCGCAGCTCATCCACTACGACGACAAGGTCATCCACACCGAGTACTCGGCTCTGATGTCGAAGGTCATGACGAACGGGAATGGCCGGGTGAAGTTCCCGATCAACGAGCCGGCGTCGGGCAAGAAGAAGAGTCAGATCCAGGAATACCTCGACTGGTACCGGTCGCCCGGCTGCCAGCACATCGCCCTGCGGACCGAGGACATCGTGACGACCGTGCGCCGGCTGCGCGACAACGGGGTCGAATTCCTTGGTCTCCCGCACGAGTACTACGCGTCGCTCGCGGACCGCGTCGGCGACGTCGGTGTCCCGATCGACACGCTCGAAGAGCTCGGCATCGAGGCCGATCGCGACGAGGAGGGTTACCTCCTCCAGATCTTCACCCGGCCGGTCCAGGATCGCCCGACGTTCTTCTTCGAGATCATCGAGCGCCACGGCTCACGCGGCTTCGGGGTCGGGAACTTCAAGGCGTTGTTCGAGGCGATCGAACGGGAACAGGCAAAGCGCGGGAACCTCTAGCGAGGCTCCCGCGCAGCGTCGATCGCAGAGGGCGGGGGAGGCCCGCCAGATGCCCCTACCTACAGGTCCGTAGCGTTGAGGCGATGGCGGGCCAGGACGAACAGGATCCCCATCACGACCACCCAGGCAGCGGGCGTGACGAGCGAGGAGATGCCGGTGGTCGACGCCTCGAGCGCCCAGCCGAACATCGATCCTGGGAAGTACGGTGTCACCCCGGGAAGGATCCCGCCGATGATCTGCGGCGCGACGAAGACCGTCACGCCGATGGCTCCGACCGCTGCCTGATTCGACACGAATGTCGACGCGGCGAGGGCCACGGCCACGAAGAACGCGGGCAACGCGATCAACATGACGCCGAGGGCGACGATGACGCCGAGATCCGGCATGCCGTAGAGCACCGTCACGACGGCGACCGTGACCGCGAGCGGCACGACGACCGCGGCGATCCACAGGACGATCGTGGACGTCAGCCATTTGCTCACGAGGACGCTCGTTCGCGACACGGGCTTGGAGATCGTCCAGGCCAGCGTTTCGCTCTCGCGCTCGGCGACGAGCAGGCTCATCGTCGCGAAGATCGTGGCGAGGACCATGAACTGGGTGGAGATCGCGAACAGCACGTTGTCGAAAGGCAGGAGTGACAGGACCTTGGCTGGTCCGTCCCCGGGGTCGGCCGGGAGGGACCGGACCGCCCACTCGGTGATTCGCGCGTTCGCAGCGGCGAGGACGAAGATGGACGTCGTCGCCGCGACGACGACCCATGGCCGCTTGCTGTGCAGCCAGTCGGCCAGGTCCTTCCGGAGGAGGTTCCCGAGTCCGAGGAGCCGCGGCTGGCGACCGACAGCGAACTCGACGGTGGCCGGATCGAATGTCGTGGCGTTCATGCTGCACGCTCCTTGGAGTCGATGAGGCGAAGGAAGACTTCTTCGAGATCTGCCTTCTCGGGGGCGTTGGACACGAGGACGAGATCTGACTCGACCGCGTATCGCGTCACGGCTGCCTGGACCGCGTCGGTCGCGCCGGCACGGGCCTGGACGAGGAAGGTCGCCGTGTCCGCGTCGCGGGCATCGAGCTGGACGGAAACGACACCCGGCAGGGCAGCGAGGCCGCCCGCCGTCGAGTCGCTGACTCCGCGGACGACGACGCGCACGCGGTCGTGGTCGAAGGTGCTCAGCAGCTCCTGCGTCGGCGCCGCGCGGACGAGAGCGCCACGATCGAGGATCGCGACGTGATCCGACACGCGCTGGACGTCGTCGAGGATGTGCGTGGAGTAGAAGATGGTCGCCTGTCCGCGGAGGCCCTCCATCAGGTCGAGGACATCGCGCCGGCCGATCGGGTCGAGCGCGCTCGCGGGCTCGTCGAGCAGAAGCACCTGCGGGCGCCCGATCAGCGCCTGGGCGATGCCGAGGCGCTGGCGCATCCCGCCTGAGTAGGTCCGGGTCGGACGATCTGCCGCGTCGGTGATGCCGGTCAGTGCCAGCGCTTCGTCGATCCGCCGGTCGATCGGATCCTGGACCCATGGGTAGAAGCCGGCGACGTAGCGGAGCGTCTGCCGCGCCGTCATCCAGCCGTAGAAGCGGGGGTCCTGGCCGAGGTAGCCGATCGCGCGCTTGTACGACTCCCCGGCTTCGAGCGGGACGCCGGCGATGGTCGCCTTGCCGCTCGTCGGCTTGGTCAGTCCGGCGAGGATCTTGAGTGTCGTCGTCTTGCCGGCGCCGTTCGCGCCGAGAAAACCGTAGATCGAGCCCTGCGGGATCTCGAGGCTCAAGCCGTCGAGTGCGCGGACGCCCTTGTACTGCTTGGTCAGGTCGGTCGTCGTGATGGCGGGGGGCATGTGAGCTCCTTGCGGCGGGGACCTTGTGGTCCGGTCTCCACCGTGGCGGCTCGGGCACGGAGCGCCATCCGGGTGAACCCTGAGTGCGCCACTGGTTTTTGGTCGTCGCGGCCGCCCCGAGGTCGCCCGGCGACTCAGGCGGGCGCGATCACCTGCGACCGCGAGAACCACTGCGCGACCTGAAGCCGCGTGTCGACGCCGAGCTTGTTGAAGATGCTGGCGACGTGACTCTCGACGGTCCGTTCCGAGATGAACAGGCGCGCGGCAACCTGCGCGTTGGTCGCACCATCGGCGACCAGACCGGCCACCTCCATCTCGCGTCGCGACAGGGGACTGTCCGAGGTCGACCGCACCGCCGGCGATGTGGCAGGCCGTCGGATCTCAAGCGCGTAGTCGACCACCTCGTCGCGCGTCATCGCGAGACCCGCTCGATGAGCGGCCTCGAAGGCAGCGGCGCCGAGAGCGGCGCGAGCTTCCGCCTCGGTTCGGTCGTGATCTGCGCGATACGGCGCAAGGATGGTCGTCGGGATCGATCGCCAGATCGCCTCGCCCGCGCCGAGAAGTGTCGCCGAGCGCTCGCTCGAACCACGGCCCATCGCGATCAAGGCGAGCGCCTCGACTGCGGACGCCATCCCGATGAGGTCGCCCAGCGCTCTTTTGAGCTCGAGACACTGGCGCGCGTACCCCTCCGCCTCCTCCGGTTCCCCCTTGTGAAGCGAAGCCACCGCCAGGAAATGAAGGAGGTAGGCGCGCTCCCATGTCTCGCCAAGCTCCTCGCTCAATCTGATCCCGTCGCGGGCGATGGCGATACCGGCATCGAGCTCGCCACGGAACGTGTGCGCCACGCCGAGCAGGGTGGCGGCCGAGAGCCAGGTGAACTGCCAGCCCATCGCTTTTGCGAGAGCAAGCGTCTCGTTCGCGTAGTCGATCGCGTCGTCCAATCGGTTCGTCAGGTAGGCCGTGACGCCGAGCGACTGGAGCGCCCATGCGACGACTTCGGGGTCGCCGATCGACCGGCCGATCTCCAACGACTCCGTACCGGATGCGAGCGCAGTCGCGTGATCGCCCTGCGAGGCGGCAGCGAACGACGATATCCACAGGAGGTGGCCACGGGATCGACCTCGGTCGGGAATCTGGTCGAGCAGCGCGGCGTACAGCGTCCGGACCTCGGTCGCCGGACCTTGCGAGGCCCAGTAACCCCAGAGCCCCTGACAGATCGCGGCCCCGGATTCGGCCTCGGCCGGATCTGAGAGGCAGAAGTCGAGGGCGCTCCAGACGTTCGCTCGTTCGATGCGAACGCGCTCGAATGCCTCGACCTGCCTTCCGTCGTTCGCGCCGGCGACGGCCGACAGCTCGATGACCCAGTCGCGGTGACGTCTCCTCAGGATCGTCTCCTCACCTGCCTCGCGCAGTCGCTCGCGGCCGAATTGCCGAAGCGGCTCGAGGAGGCGGAATCGGTCCGCGGCCTCTCCCGCGCGTCGTTTGACGACGGACTTCTCGACGAGAGAGCCGACGAGGTCCGGGATGTCGCTGGCGTCGAGCGCGTCGCCGGAACAGACCGCTTGCGCCGCATCGAGCTCGAACCCACCCGCGAAGATGGACAGGCGCGCCCACAGCACTCGCTCCTGTTCGCTCAACAACTGGTAGCTCCAGTCGATCGCGCCTTCGAGTGTCTGCTGCCGCCGCGATAGGCTGCGGTCGCCCGTGCCCAGGGCCGCCAGCCGGGCGGCGAGCCCGTCGTCCAGCGCCTGTAGACCAAGGGACGTGAGGCGGACCGCGGCCAGCTCGAGCGCGAGCGGGATCCCGTCGAGCCGCGTGCAGATGCTCAGGATCGCGGCCGCGTTCCCGGCGTCGACGGCGAGCCCCGGCTGGGCAGCGCGCGCCCGCTCCACGAACAAGGCGACCGCGTCGGATCGGACGAGGGCATCCGGCGACGCCGCTCCCTCGTCGGGCAACGACAGACCCGGCACGTCGATGACGACTTCGCCAGTGACGCCAAGCGCCTGCCGGCTCGTCGCAAGGATCCGGACGCCGGGGCACGCCCGGAGAAGCGTGCCGGCGATGATCGCCGCGGCGTCGTGCACGTGCTCGCAGTTGTCGAGGATCAGGAGGGGACGCCTGGCGGCGAGATACGAGCTGAGCGTGGAAACGGCCCACGTCGATGAGTGGTCCTGGAGGCCGAGCGCGGTGAAGACAGCCTGCGGCACGAGCTCGGGATCGTCGATCGGGGCCAGCTCGACGAACCAGACGCCGTCCGGGTAGGCGCGGGCGCTCTCGCGTCCCGCGTGGATTGCCAGCTTCGTCTTACCGACACCGCCGGCGCCCGTGAGCGTCAGAAGCCGCGTCGCCGCCAATGTCCGCTTCAACTCGGCCAACCCCTCGCGCCGACCCACGAAGCTCGTCAGGTCGACTGGCAAGTTCCCGGAGGCGGCTGTCGCTCGAGTGGGCGCCAAGATCTGGCGAGCCTAGTCCCGTGGGGGAGTGAGGGCAAGGGTGCGCGGAGCATTGCGGAGTAGGTGTCCCTGTCAGTGTTCGCGCGGATGGGCCCGAAGTCGACGATGAGCGCGGCACGTTTGGCCCCGATGTCCCGCACGCGTTCGATGACACCCATTCGCTATCCTGCGGCCCACCACGAGTGATCGAGATGGGGAAGGAGGCGCGCAGGTGTATCAGTGGTTCGTCTTCGCGCACCTGATCGGGCTGGTGCTGTTCGTGCTCGCTCACGGCGCGTCGGCGTTCGTCAGCTGGCAGATTCGAACCCTTCGCGACCCGGGCGTCATCGGCGGCTATCTCGCGATGTCCCAGGAGGCGACGCGAGCGGCCTACGTTGGGCTGCTGCTCCTCCTCGTCGGTGGCGCCGGTGCGGCGACCGAAGCGGGATTGTGGGCGAAGCCCTGGGTCTGGGGCTCAGTGATCGTGCTCGTCGCGGTCTTCTTCGGGATGTACGGGCTCGCGGCGAGTTACTACTACCGCCTCCGTCGCCTCGTCGCGGGCACGGACGGAGAG
>JBJMNA010000058.1:0-13608 GCA_045804485.1 Chloroflexota bacterium | reverse complement strand
TGCATCAGAGGATCCCGCGTGATGTCACCGCTCGCCTCACCCGGTTCGATGAACGTCGACTGGGAGGAGCGCTGGAACGTCGAGCGCCTGCGCACGTACCGCACGACGCGCGCACGGGACGCCCTGGCCGCGTCGGACCTGGGCGCTGTCCTGCTCTTCGACTTCAACAACATCCGCTACGTCACGAGCACACACATCGGGGAGTGGGCGCGCGACAAGATGACCCGCTACGCACTGCTGACGCGGGGCGGCGATCCGCACATCTGGGATTTCGGATCAGCGGCGAAGCACCATCGACTGAACTGCCCATGGATGCGGCAGGAGAACATCCACGCCGGCATGGTCGGTCTCCGCGGCGCGGTCGCCCCGGACGCCGGTCTGTTCCGGTCCGCGGCACGCGAGATCGCCGCGATCCTGCGGACGGAAGGCGTCGCCGACATGCCGCTCGGCGTCGACCTCGTGGAGCCGCCGATGCTGGCCGCTCTTGCGGAGGAGGGCGTGACCGTCCGTGACGGCCAGCAGGTCCTGCTCGACGCCCGCGAGGTCAAATCGAAGGACGAGATCACGCTCCTCAACGTCGCCTGCTCGATGGTCGATGGCGCCTACCAGATGCTCGCCGAGCAGCTGAAGCCGGGCGTCCGGGAGAGCGACCTCGTCGCGAACGTCACGCACTACCTCTTCGACCTCGGCTCGGAGCACGTCGACAACATCAACGCGGTCTCCGGCGAGCGCTGCAGCCCGCATCCCCACGTCTTCTCCGACCGGATCATCCGACCCGGCGACCAGGCCTTCTTCGACATCATCCACACGTTCATCGGCTACAAGACCTGCTACTACCGGACGTTCGTCGTCGGCAAGGGCACCGACGCGCAGCGCGACGCCTACAAGCAGGCGCGCGAGTGGATCGACGCCTCGATCGAGCTCATGCGCCCCGGCGTGACGACCGACCAGGTCGCCAGCGTCTGGCCGAAGGCACAGGACTTCGGCTTCGACAGCGAGATGGAGTGCTTCGGGCTCCAGTTCGGACACAGCGTCGGGCTGTTCCTCCACGAGCGACCGATCATCAGCCGCTTGAACTCACTCGACCACCCCGTCGAGCTCAAGGAAGGCATGGTCATCGCGCTCGAGACCTATTGCCCGGCGAAGGACGGCGTGTCTGCAGCCCGGATCGAGGAGGAGGTCGTCATCACCGCCGACGGCCCGCAGGTGATCACCCGCTTCCCCTCCGACGAGCTGTTCGTCGCCAACGCGTACTGACCTTATCTCTGGAGGCGCTCATGACGACGACCGCACCTGACATCGACCGCGACACGCGCCTGCGGATGTACCGGACGATGGTCGAGTGCCGCTATTTCGAGGTCCGGGCGCAGGAGCTGTTCTTCGAGGGTCTGGTCCGCGGGACGACCCATCTCGGCGTCGGCCAAGAAGCCGTGGCGGCCGGCGTCGCGGCCGCGATGCGTGCTGACGACTACACGTTCTGCACCTACCGCGGCCACAACCACACGCTCGCGCGCGGCGTGCCGATGGCGCCGATCTTCGCCGAGCTGTTCGGGCGCGCGACGGGGCTCCTCGGCGGGAAGGGCGGGTCGATGCACCTGACGTCCGTCGAGCGCGGCGCGATGGGCTCCTATGCCATCGTCGGGGCGCACCTCCCGATCGCCCTCGGAGCCGCGTGGTCTGCGCAGTACCGCGGGTCGGGCCAGATCTCGGCCTGCTTCTTCGGTGACGGGACGACGAACATCGGGGCATTCCACGAGGCGCTCAACATGGCCGCCGTCTGGAAGGCGCCCGTCGTCTTCGTCTGCGAGAACAACCAGTACATGGAGTACACGCCGATCCGGGACGTCACTGCCGTCGAGCATCCGGCGGCCGACCGCGCCGCGGCGTACGGGCTCGAATCGATCCTCGTGGACGGGAACGACGTGGACGCGGTCTACGAGGTCGCTCGGACGGCGGTCGACCGCGCACGCGCGGGCGAGGGGCCATCGCTCATCGAGGCGGTGACCTACCGACACGGCGGTCACTCCCGGGCGGATCCCGGCAAGTACCGCCCGGATGACGAGGTGGCCGCATGGAAGGCGCGTGACCCGATCCCGACCTACCGGGCTCGGCTCGAGGCGGCCGGTGTGGACGGTGCAACGCTCGATGGCATCGAAGCCGAGACGCACGACGCGGTCGCAGCCGCCGAGGCGGAAGCGCGCTCGGCGCCGGAACCCGCGCCGGAGGTGCTGATGACCCAACTGTGGGCCGATGGAGGCTCCTCGTGGCGGAACTAACCTATCGCGCGGCCATCGCTCGGGGCATCGCGCAGGAGATGCGTCGCGACGAGTCGGTGGTCCTCATCGGCGAGGACGTCGGCGCTGCGGGCGGGGTCTTCAAGCTGACCGAGGGGTTGTTCGCCGAGTTCGGGCCGGACCGTGTCCGCGACACACCGATCAGCGAGCAGGCGATCGTGGGCGCGGCGATGGGTGCCGCGATGACCGGTCTCCGGCCGATCGCGGAGCTGATGTTCTCGGACTTCTTCGCGGTGACCTGGGACATGGTCGTCAACCAGATCGCCAAGACGCGCTACATGACCGACGGCCAGGTCTCGATGCCGCTCGTGCTCCGAACAGCGAACGGCGCGGGTCTTCGCTTCGGCGCCCAGCACAGCCAGAGCATCGAGAACTGGGCGATGGCGATCCCCGGGCTCAAGATCGTCGCGCCGTCGACGCCCGCCGACATGGTCGGGCTGCTCGCGGCGGCGATCCGTGACAACGACCCCGTGATCGTCTGCGAGCACAAGGCGCTGTTCGCGGAGAAGGCCGAGGTCCCCGACGGCGACATCGTGGACACGCTCGGCACGGCGCGGATCGTGAGGCCCGGCACCGAGGCGACGATCGTCGCGCTCGCCGCGATGGTGCCGAAGGCGCTCGCCGCGGCCGAGATCCTCGCCGCCGACCACGGAGTCGATGCGGAGGTCATCGACCTGCGCTCGCTCGTCCCGCTCGACACCGCTGCGATCCTAGCCTCGGTGGCGAAGACGAGCCGGCTGTTCACCGTCGAGGAGAACCCGCGGCTGTGCGGCTGGGGGGCGGAGATCGCCTCGATCGTCGCGGACGAGGGGTTCTACAGCCTGGACGCCCCGATCGTCCGGATCACGACGCCGCACATCCCGCTGCCGTCTGCGGCCGCACTCGAGGACCTGGCGATCCCGTCGGTCGAACGCATCGTCGAGACGGTCAGGCGCCGGATGGCCGACGCCGCATGACGACGGCCGCCGTCCTGGGAACCGGCCGGATGGGCTCCGCGATGGCCGAACGGCTTGCCGGGCAGGGCGTCCCGGTCGTCGTCTACAACCGGACCGCGGACCGCGCGAAGGCGCTCGCCGAGAGGATCGGCGCGAGCACGGCCGGGACCCCGGCCGAGGCAGCCTCGCGGGGCGATGTCGTCATCACGATGGTCGCCGACGACGCCGCCGTCCGCGAGCTCTTTGACGGGTCGGACGGGATCGCCGCGGGCGTCCGGGGCGGAGCCGTCGTGGTCGACATGAGCACGGTCCTGCCGGACACCGTTCGCGCCGTGGCGCCGGCCGTCCGGGAGCGCGGCGCGGCAATCCTCGATGGACCGGTCTCGGGCAGTGTCACGTCGACGCTCGCCGGCGAGCTCACGATCATGGTCGGTGGCGAGGCGGATGACCTCGAGCGCGCCCGGCCGATCCTCGATCGGCTCGCCCGGCGGGTCTTCCACCTCGGCCCGCTCGGGAGTGGCGCGGTCATGAAGCTGGCGGTCAACACGCTCATCTTCGGGCTCAACGGCGCGGTTGCGGAGGGTCTCGTCCTCGCCGAGCGCAACGGGATCGACCGCGCGCTCGCGTACGAAGTCCTGGCGTCGAGCGCAGCGGGCGCGCCGATGGTCGGCTACAAGCGAACGCACTTCGTCGAGCCGGAGAGCGCGCCGGTCGCCTTCTCGCTCGCGCTCGCGGACAAGGACCTGCGGCTCATCGGCGAGCTGGCCGCCGCGACGGCGACCCCGATGCCCCAGGCGACCGTGAACCTCGCGACGATCCAGGCGGCCGAGCGTTCGATCGGCGAGAACGCCGATTTCGCACAGGTCGCCAGCCACCTGCGTCAGGAGGGCCGGCGATGACCGATCGGCCATGAGGAGGACACGAACCAGGACACGGCAGGACAGCGACGAGAGACCACGGAACCGCACACGAGGAAACGATCGATGACCGACCGCATGCTCATCAAGGGTGGGATCGTCCTCACCCAGGATCCGGCACTCGGCGAGATGCCCGGTGCCGACGTGCTGATCGAGGACGACAAGATCGTCGCCATCAGCCACGGCCTGTCCGCCGACGACGCACGCATCATCGATGCGACCGGCGACATCGTCATCCCGGGCTTCATCGACACCCACCGGCATACGTGGGAGACGTCGATCCGGACCTGTGCCCCGGACTTCGCGCTGATCACCTACTTCGGCAACATCCTCGACAAGTTCGCGCCGCACTATCGCCCGGACGACGTCTATGCCGGCAACCTGTGGGGTTCGCTCGAGTGCATCAACGCGGGCATCACGACGCTCGTGGACTGGTCGCACATCATCAACACACCCGACCACGCCGACGCCGGGATCCGCGGGCTCCAGGAGTCCAGCATCCGGTCGGTCTACGCGTATGGCTTCGGCAACACCTCGCTGGTGGACTGGTGGTTCGGGCCGGACTACCAGGGCAGCGTCCTCACCTCGGACGGCCCTGACGCGCGGCGGATCCGGAAGCAGTACTTCAACTCGGACGACGGCCGGATCACGATGGCCCTCGCCACGCGCGGCCCGAACTTCTGCAAGCCCGATGTCGTCCGCCACGACTGGGAGCTCGCCAAGGAGCTCGGCCTCAACATCACGGTCCACGTCGCGATGGACCGGTTCGGCTACACGAAGATGCAGGTCACGATGCTCCGCGACATGGACCTGCTCTACCCGAACACGACCTACGTCCACGCCTCGCACTTCACGCCCGAGGAATGGGCGCTCGCGCGCGACTCCGGTGGGAACGTCTCGTTCGCGCCCCAGATCGAGGTCCAGATGGGCCACGGCTGGGCGCCCGCGGTGACCGCCCTTGAGCACAACCTCCCGATCGGGCTGTCGTCGGACGTCGCGACCACAGCGCCGTCAGACCAGTTCACGCAGATGCGCTCGATCTTCGGATCCGAGCGCGGCCGGAAGCACCAGGAGGCATGGGAGGCCGACCTCGACGGGCTCGAGCCATCGCCCGGGCTCATCACCTCGCGCCAGGTGCTGTCATGGGCGACGCTCGGCGGCGCGGAGGTCGCCGGCATCGCCGACCGGACGGGATCCCTGACCGTGGGCAAGCAGGCCGACGTGGTGATCATCGATGGCTCTGCCGTCAACGTCGCGCCGATCATCGACCCCGTCGGGGCCGTGGTGTGCGCCGCGGATGTGTCCAACGTCAAGACCGTCATGGTCGCCGGCGAGATCCTCAAGGAGGACTTCCGGCTCAAGGCGGATCTCACAGCGCCACGGAAGGCCGTGGAGGCGTCGCGCGACTATCTCGTCTCGAAGTTCGGCGATCCCGAGCCGGGTTGGATCGTCAAGGCCACCGCCTGACGCTCCTGACGCCTGAGTCTGGCCGCGGGCGCGTACCCGACGCCCGCGGCTGGTCACACGACGGTCACACAAGCGACATCGGCGCGTCACGCCCGCAGCCGAGTCTCCTCCCACACGCCGGGACCTGATCGCCGGCCCAACGGAGGACTCGTCCATGCGACGACGCTCGACTCTCTTCACCCTCGGGGCAGCTGGCCTTCTCGCGATCGGCGCAACGGGATCCGTCGTGGCAGCGCCGGCGAACGACCACGCCGGCGCGGTCTACACGCTCGGCAACCACGCGTCCGGCAACGCCGTGATCGCATTCTCACGGTCACGGGGTGGAGCACTGACCCCGCTCGGCACGTACCCGACTGGCGGTCTCGGCAGTGGCGCCGGCCTCGGCTCGGAAGGGTCGCTCGTACTGAGCGGCAACGGCCACCTGCTGGTCGCGGTCAACGCCGGCAGCAACACGATCACATCATTCCGCGTCCGCACGGACGGGACCCTCAGCTGGGCCGACACCGTCGCGTCCGGCGGGACGCACCCGATCAGCGTCACCGTAAGCGATGACCTCGTCTATGCGCTCAATGACGGCGCCGGCGGCAACATCGCCGGGTTCCGGATCGACGGCGAAGGCGACCTCGACGCGATCGCAGGCTCCTCACGTCCGCTCAGCGGCAGTGGGACCGGCCCTGCGGAGGTCGCGTTCTCGCCCCACGGCGACACGCTCGTCGTCACCGAGAAGGCGGTCAACCAGGTCCTCGGCTATGACGTCCGCGAGGACGGCACGACGGCAGGCCCGAACATCACGGCGGCGGCCGGCGTCACGCCGTTCGGCTTCGCGTTCGATCGTCGCGGGCACGTCATCGCGTCTGAGGCCAGTGGAGGAGCACCGGGCGCGAGCACGGTCTCGTCGTATGGCGTCTCGGCGTCGGGCCACGTGAGCGTGATCGACGGCCCGAATGCGACCGGCCAAGGCTCGGCGTGCTGGGCGACGACCACTCCGGACGGCCGCTTCGCGTACGTCGCCAACACGGGCAGCGCGACGGTGACGGGCTTCGCGATCGGGCGCGACGGCTCGCTACAGATGCTCAACGCAAACGGCATCACCGGGTCCACCGGTGCGGCACCGAGCGACCTCCACACGACCGCACGTGGCACCTACCTCTACGTCCTGAACGGCGGCGCCGATTCGATCAGCGCCTTCCGGGTCGGGTCGGACGGGAGCCTGTCGGGTCTGCCGGGGGTCGGCGGGCTGCCGGCGCCGGGGGTCGGGCTCGCGGCGAGCTGACCTCGATCCGATCCTGCGCGAAGCCCGGCTTCGGCCGGGCTTCGCGCGTCCCGCACTTCGGCCGCCGGACCGAATAGGATTCTCGGCATGACGACCAGCGAGCCGATCCGTGTCGGCATCATCGGCGCCGGTGCGATGGCCCGGCATCACATCAGGACGATGCTCGGTCGCGACGACACGGACCTCGTCGCTGTCTGCGAGCCATCCGAGGCCGCCTTCACGATGACGGCCGCCGAGTTCACCAATCGCGGCCTGGCGGTCCCCGCCAGCGAGCCCGACTGGCGACGCTTCATCGATCGATTCGCGCCGACCCTCGATGCCGTCGTGATCATCACGCCACACGTCTTCCATGCCGCGCAGGCGACGGCGTGTCTCGAGGCCGGGCTCGACGTCCTGCTCGAGAAGCCCATGGTCATGGACGGGGCAGAGGCCAAGGCGCTCATAGCGACCAGGGATCGGACGGGGCGACTCCTCGTCGTCGGTTTCCCGGGCAGTCTGTCGCCCCAGGTCCGGACCGCGGCGCGCCTCGTCGCCAGCGGTGAGGTCGGCGCGATCCTCAACGTCGATGCCGTCGTGTGGCAGGACTGGCAGCGCAACACGGCCGGCACATGGCGCCAGGACCCGGCGGTGTCGGGCGGCGGGTTCCTGTTCGATACGGGGGCGCACATGCTCAACACCGTCGCCGACATCGCCGGCGAGGACGTCGGCGAGCTCACAGCGTGGCTCGAGGACGATGGCGACGCCGTCGACATGCGCGCAGCTGTCATGGCGCGGCTTGCCTCTGGTGCGCTCGTCACGATGAATGCGTGCGGTCGGGCGATCCCGTCGATGGGCTCGGAGATCCGCGTCTTCTGCGAGCACGCGACGATCCGGACCGGCATCTGGGGCGAGCGGCTGGAGATCCAGCGCGAGGGCTCGAAGCGGCTGGCGTCCGTTCGCTCGGTCGCGACAAGGTCCGTCTGGGAACAGTTCCTCGCCGTCCGAAACGGACGCGAGAAGAACCCGAGCCCACCGGAGGTCGGACTTCGGATGGCCCGGCTGTGGGACGCGATCCGCGAATCGTCGGCCCGTGGCGGCGCGGTCGTCCGGCCGGCGCTCGCGGCATGACGACACGCGTCACCGTCTGGGGCGAATTCCGCCAGGAACGCACGAGCGACGCAGTCCGCGCGATCTATCCCGATGGCATCCACGCCGCGATCGCGGCAGGGCTCCGCGACGAGGGCGGGTTCGAGGTCCGGACCGCGACACTGGACGAGCCTGACCAGGGACTCTCAGCTGAGGTCCTCGCCGCGACGGACGTCCTGACGTGGTGGGGCCACGTCGCCCACAACGAAGTCCGGGACGACGTCGTCGATCGCGTCCACGCGCGCGTGCTCGACGGCATGGGCCTGATCGTGCTCCATTCGGGGCACATGTCGCGCATCTTCCGGCGACTGATGGGCACGACCTGCGACCTCAAATGGCGCGAGGTGGGCGAACGCGAGCGGATCTGGGTCATCGACCCTTCGCATCCGATCGCTGCCGGGCTCGGCGAGTCCTTCGTGATCGACCACGAGGAGATGTACGGCGAGCACTTCGACATCCCCGCGCCCGATCGCCTCGTCCTGGTCAGCTGGTTCCAGGGCGGCGAGATCTTCCGGAGCGGCTGCTGCTACGAACGGGGCCGCGGGCGCATCTTCTACTTCCGGCCCGGGCACGAGACCTACCCGACCTTTCACCAGCCCCTCGTCCGTCGGACGATCGCGAACGCCGCCCGCTGGGCGGCCGAGCCACGCGGTGCAGCTCCGACGTTCGGCAACCGGGAGCCACTCGAACCACTCGGCTGAGGGTCGCGACGGGCGGGGCGAGCGCGGCCCCAAGCCCGGCGCGACGCGCGCGACCAGCCCTTGACGCCGTCTCGAGCGCCGCTCCATCCTCCCGGCCATGCCCAGCTTGTTCATCGACGGTCAGTGGCTCGCCTCCGGGGACGCGACCTGCAGCCCCGTCGTCAACCCATCTGACGGATCCGTCGTCACCGAAGTCGACGTCGCGACGGACGCTCAGGTCGCTGCGGCGATCGCTGCGGCGCGACGTGCCTTCGATGAGACCGATTGGCCTCGAACGGCCGCCACCGATCGTGCGGCGCTGCTGGACCGTGTCGCCGGGCTCATCGACCGGGATCTCGAGGAGCTCGCACGGCTCGAGACGCTGAACACCGGCAAGGCGATGCGCGAAAGCCGTCTGGACATGGCGGACGTCGCGCACGTGTTCCGGTACTACGCCGGTCTCGCCGCCGCGGGCGCGGAACGAACCGTCGAGACCGGGAATCCCGACGCCGTCAGCCGGATCGTGTACGAACCAGTCGGCGTGTGCGCGCTCATCGGGCCGTGGAACTACCCGCTCCTCCAGATCAGCTGGAAGATCGCGCCAGCGCTCGCGGCGGGTTGCTCCATGATCGTCAAGCCCGCCCAGGTCACGCCGCTGACCGCCATCCACCTCGTCCGTCTGCTCGCGGAGGCAGGCGTGCCCGCCGGCGTCGTCAACCTCGTGCTCGGGCCCGGCGACCGGGTCGGTCAGGCGCTCGCCGACAGTCCCGACGTCGACCTGATCTCCCTCACCGGAGGCCACGAGGCTGGCCGGGCGCTGATGGCCGGCGCCGCCGTCAACTTCAAGAAGGTCGCGCTCGAGATGGGCGGCAAGAGCCCGAACATCGTCTTCGACGACGCCGATTTCGAGACCGCCGTCGACAACGCCGTGACCGGCGCATTCACCCACTCCGGGCAGGTCTGCTCGGCCGGGTCGCGGGCCATCGTCCAGGACACCATCTACGACCGGTTCGTCACGGCGGTCGGCCGGCGCGCCGACGCCATCCGGCTCGGTCACGGAACGGACGACGCGACCGAGACCGGCGCGCTGATCACGGCCGATCACCGGGCCAAGGTCGAGGCGCACGTCGCAGGAGCGTTGGCCGAAGGCGCCCGGCTCGTCGCGGGCGGCCGCCGGCCGACGGAACCCGAGCTCCAGTCGGGCTTCTTCTACCGACCGACGGTGTTCGCCGACGTCCGTCCGGAGATGCGGATCGTGCGCGACGAGGTCTTCGGGCCCGTCCTCACGATCGAACGCTTCACGACCGAAGACGACGCGATCGCGCTCGCGAACGACACGACCTACGGCCTCGCGGGCGCGGTGTGGACCGCGGACGAGGCCCGCGCCGACCGCGTCGCCGGCCGCCTCCGGCACGGGACGATCTGGATCAACGACTACAACACCTATCTCCCCGAAGCAGAGTGGGGCGGGTTCAAGCAGTCCGGCATCGGCCGCGAGCTCGGGCCGAGCGGCCTCGACGAATACCGCGAGGCCAAGCACATCTGGCGCAACACGCGGCCCGGTCCGACGGGCTGGTTCGGCGGCTGAATCGAAACGGCGCCTCGGGGACCGAGGCGCCGTCTACGTGTCTGCGTGTCCCGACGGCTACTCCGCCGGGATCTCCGAATGGATCGCGTCAAGGTCGATGCCCTGGCGTCGACGCACAAGGCGCGCGACGACATACAGGAGCGCCGCCGCGCCGTAGACGACGCCGAGGAACTTGATCGAATTGGCGTTTCCGACACCGATCCCGTAGAGGGGATCCTTCAACCACAGCGTGACCGTCCACGCCAGGATGATCGACGTGATCAGCCCCGCGCCGCTGACGAGGAGCTTCAGGTGCGCGACGGGGGAGTTGTCAAAGATCCTCGGCTTGTACCACGGCAGGATCGCAGCCGCGACGGCGCTCCCGAGGAAGGTCACTGCGATGACAAGCGTGGCGTCCAGGGTGAGGGCCCGGAATTCGCCGGAATAGGCATAGATGATGCTCACCACGACCGCCGGGACCATGATGTAGAGCAGCGCGATGATCGGGACGGCGCGCCGTTCGGAAACCTGGGCGGCGTGGTCGGGAAGGACCCGATCGAACGCGGCGGCGAAGATCATTCGAGTCGACGACAGGAACAGCGTCCCCGACCAGCCGAGGAACCAGACGCCGAACAGCACCACCATCCCGATCTGGAATAGCGAGTTGTCGATCAGATACGACGCGAGGAGCGGCGGGTAGCTCCAGATCGGCACGACGGGCGCCGTCGGGGTGTAGGCGTAGAAGTACTGGATGAAGTTCACATTCGTGGCGTTGAAGAACAACCAGCCGAATGTGTGAGCGGCAAGGATGATGAACGCGAGCGCCAAGCCCGCGGTGATCCAGATGCCGCCGAGCATGCCGCGCAGCACCTTGCGGAAGTCACCCGAGCCACGAACCTCGCCGTACAGGGTCGAGCCCCAGTTGGGATAGAGGATCCAGAAGAGCATGAACGGGATCATCGCCAGCGTCGCCGTGAGCGTCGCCCCGAGGTCCGCGCCGAGGTCGAATGGATCCAGCGAGCCGGTAAAGGCGGGATCCGGGGCCGGCAGAGCGGCTGCCGCGATCGTCTTGTCGTAGGCGCCGCTCACGCCGAAGAGGTTCTCGTTCGCGCGATCAAAGGCGGCCTTGAACTCAGGCTGGCCGTTGAACAGCATCAATAGAAACATGATCGCGAGACCGATGAGCCCGAGGTAGAGGCACCACTTCTGGATCCGGGCGTAGCCGGCCATGCCCAGCGCGACCAACGCCGAGGTCAGGATGATCGTCACGATCGAGACGAACAGGATGCCGCCGCCCGACCCGAGGAAGGTAAGCGCGTCGGGCGACTTGAGCAGCGCCGCGAGTGGCTGGAAGAACTCGATGTTGAGGATCGCCCCATAGATCGGCGCCCACATCGCGAGGATGAACCACCAGCCCGTGGCGGCCAGGACGAACCCGATCCCGCCGTTCAGCCGGCCGATGACGCCGCCGACGATCACACCGACGATGGCCGCCCCGATCGCCACCGTGTCGCCGAGGGCAAGGGCGTTCGCGACGAGGAAGAAGCCGATCCCGCCGACGATCGCCCCGGTCAAGGTGCCCGGGATACCGTCGAGTATCCGGCTCTGCCAGATGTAGTCGCCCCCCGCCCGCGGCATCGCCGCGATGAGCCCCGAATAGGCGATCGCAAGGAATGTCACTGCGATCGCGGCGAAGACGACAGATAGGATCGGGTTCGCGCCGGGCACGTAGGCGAATACCGCCAGGCTGTAGAACATGCCGAGCGTGACAAGGTTGACCGACATGAACGAGTAGGTGAACGCGTCGAACCCGGACCAGCCCTTGACCAGCCCGGTGGCATTCCTGAGGAACAGTGATGGAGCCGCAGTGGTTTCTGAAGCCATTGATCCCTCCTTCCCCGCTTCGGAACTCGTCAACCGTTGATCAGCAGATAGCGCTTCACCGTTCCCTTCTTCGCGTCGAGGTCCACGATGGCCGCCTGCAGGATGCCGTCCTCGTACGAGCTGCCGGGGTTGACCGCCAACGTCGGACCGAGCTTGACGGCGCCCTTGCCCTCATGGATGTGACCGTGGAGCGACAACGGCGGGCCGTAGGCGAGGATCGATTCGCGGACCGCCTTGGACCCGACGGGGATCAGCGCTTGCCCGCCAGAGACGTAGTTCATCTCGGCGTCCAGCTTCGGCGCGTTGTCGAGATTCGAGCCATACGGCGGTGCGTGGAAGTTAAAGATGGCGCGGTGCGGGTCCGGCACGGTTGCAACCAGCCCGTCGATCCGCTGTCGGAGCTCTGGTTCGGGCAGCTCGCGGAAGGTGTTCCATGGCGTCGGATTGGCATACCCCGTCGAGACGAGGGTGAACCCATCGAGCGCGATCGTGTTGCCCTCGCCGAGCTCGAGGTGCGTGGCGGCCGAGATGATGGGGTCCATCTCGAAGATGTCGTCATTGGCCGGCGACACGATGCAGCGGATGCCGGTACCAGCCAGACGCTCGTCCCCAAGTGCCATCCAGCGCGTGACGTTATCGAGCATCACGGCCGTGAAACGAGCGTCGACGAGTGTGGGATCGGCCGCCCACGCGTCGACCTCCTCGCGGGTCAGGCGAACCGGGTAGTAGCCGCGGTCGCTGATCCTCTTCTCCATTGCCCGGAGCTCGTCGTCGGTCGTGAGCACGTGGCGCTGGCCCTGGAGCTCAAGCTCCCAGTTCAAACCGTCCGCCACGATCGGCACCATGGCCTTGCCGGTCATGTCGCCGCCCATGATCAGGACGTCCGCCTTGTGGAACTTGCCGGCGTTCAGGAACTTGCGCCAGCACATCTCGGATCCATGGATGTCCGTGGCGAAGAAGATGCGCATCAGTTGTGGCCCATCTCCTCGGGGTCGTTGAACCACGACTGTCGCTCGCCGACACGCGAGCGGAGCTTCCAGCGGGTCGACTTCGGAGCCTCGTCGATGGCGGCCCGCAGCGTCGCGACCTGCGCCGCGGGGTCGAACAGGACCGCCCGCCCGTTCGCGAGGTCGAGATCTTCAGGGGTCGCCTCGACCTTCAAGTACTTGTCGAGCGTGTCGAGGTTGCCCGTCACCGTCCGCCACCAGCCCCAGTCGTTCGAGGTGAACGAGAGGATCCGCGGGACGTTGATCGCACCCTGTCCCTGGCGCGCGTCGGGTGCGCCGTCGTCCCCTGCCAATGGATGCTCGGCGAGAAGCACGAGCGCGTCGAGCACATCCTTCCGGTTGATCTTGACGATCTGGAGCTTCGAGAGGAGGAGCTCCGCGAGCGGAAGCGTCGGCATCGACTTCGCCAGCCGGTCGCCGAATTCGAAGCGATGGCACATCTCGAGGCTGTCCACGAGG
>JBJMNA010000057.1:0-4052 GCA_045804485.1 Chloroflexota bacterium | reverse complement strand
GAATCGTCGAGGCGGTGACTATGCTGGGTTCAGGCGGTGAAGTCCGTCCTGGAATGAGGTGCGTTCATGACTGCGGATGAAGACCGCCCGGTCGAACCCGCGCAGCGGATACGCACGTGGCCGAGTCGGGACCGTCTGACCTCGATGCTCGCCGTCCAGCGTCGCCAACGTCAGGCGCGCGACGCGGAAGTACGCGGATCGGCCGCCTGGGGAGTGGCTGATGCCAGTCTCGACCGCGTGAACGCTCGCCTCTGGCACCTCGCGGCGACCGGCGGGATCCCGCCCGACACGATCGGCGATGGCGTCAACGCCGATATCGACTCCGTCCCCGAAGACGACGAGGCGTTCCGCGGTGCCGTCGTCCATTCGATCCGCGAGGCGGTCGCCGACCGCATCCGGCGAGACCGTGGAACCTTGACCCACGACAGGGTCACGAGCAGCGCTCGAAAGGCGCTCGCAGCGCTGGCGGTGATGGCCAGGGCGCAGGAGCGTCTCCGACGGACCTACCCGGGGGCGGACCTGTTCGCCAACCACGAGGCGGGCGACACGATCGGTGTCGTCGCATTCCGCGACGGCGAGGTCGCCTGACCGGTCAGCCGTCCGGCGGGCGAAGGACGCGCAGCGGCGCCTTTTCGCCGCCGCGATCCGTCAGTGATCGAGCCGCGAGGTCGTCGTTCGCGGTGTTCAGCTCTTCGACGGTGGACTGGAGCTCTTCGTTGAGGGTCTCGAGCTCCTCGTTCGTCGCCTGGAGCTCCTCGTTCAACGTCTCGACCTCTTCGGTCGCTGCCTGCAGCTCCTCGTTGTAGACGACCAGCTCCTCGTTCGAGGTCCTGAGCTCGGCGTTCACGACCGCGAGCTCATCGTTCCCGCGCAACAGGTCTCGGTTCGTCTCGGCAAGGCGTCCGACTTGCGCTCGGAGGCGCTCGAGCTCGGCGCCGAGCCGGCCGGCGTCGGCGCGCTGGTCAGATCGGAGGTTCTCCTCGGTGGTGACATCGAAGACCGTCGCCAGGACGTGCCCATCGCCGCCATGCGAGTCGAACGACATCGGCGCGAAGGTCAGGTGGAGGACGCGCGGATCGCCGATCGGTGTCTCCGAGGTGACCGCTGCGCGGACCTCGGCCTGGTGGCCCGCGAGGGCGTTGTCGAGCGCTTCTCGGAGCGGCCCGCTGTCGAGTGCCCGCGCCTGGTGGACGAAATCGTGGCCGATCGCCGCGCCATGGATGCCGAGAAGCGTCCGGGCAGCCGTGTTGAGGAACACCGTGGTGTACGAGTGATCGATCACGCACACGCCGACAGGGAGCCTCAGGAGGATCGTCTCGGCCCGTTCGATCGGACTCGGCGCGCCGTCGTCCAGGGCATGGAGCGGTTCGGGGCCGACGGCTCGCCGGCCGCGGCGACGATGTGGCACATCGGGCTGTGGCGTCTCGCGGAAGCGCGTCGTCGGGACCGCCGTCCTGTCGCCGCTGCGCTGGAAGACGCGCAAGCCCGGGTGCATCGGGATGAATGCGCTCGACTGGGGACTCGTCGTCTCCGATTTGCCGAGCGCGACGTAGCCGCCGTCCCGGAGCGAGAACGCGAACAGTTGCAGGGCGCGCCTCTGGAGCTCCGGGGTGAAGTAGATGAGGACGTTCCGACAGGTGATGAGGTCGATCCGCGGGAAGGGCGCACGCTGAGCCAGATCGTGCTCGCCGAAGACGGTCATCGCCCGGATGTGACCGCTGACCTCGAATTCGCTGTCCACCCGACGGAAGTGTCGTGCGAGCGTCGGGGCGTCCACGCCTTTCAACGCCGACGCCGGGTAGACGCCGCGGCGCGCGAATGCGATGGCTTCCGCGTCTGCGTCCGTCGCGAAGATCCGGATGTTCCACCGCGCGACCTCGGGACCCAGCGCATCCGCGACGAGCATCGCCAGCGAGTAGGCCTCCTCCCCGGTGGCGCAGCCGGCAGACCACAGTCGCAGCTCGCGCCGCTCGCGCGCATCGTCGATCAAGCTCGGCAGCAGCGTCGCGCGGATGTAGTCGAACAGCTCCGGGTCGCGGAAGAAGTCGGTCACCTTGATGAGGAGGCTGCTTCGGAGCCGGTGGACCTCGTCGGGATGGCTGAGCAGGTACCGGCGGTAGTCGACCAGCCCGGTGGACCGGGTCGCGGCCATCCGGCGCTCGAGACGTCGGACGATCGTCGGTCGCTTGTAGGCGGTGAAGTCGATCCCGCTCCGGTCGCGCAACTGGAGCAGGAATCGGTCGAGGCCATCGCCCATGTCCTTGAGGTCCGTCGCGCCGCCCACGAGGCTCTCGAGCAGAGGGCCGATCGCTTCGACCGGCGTGACGGCGTCCACCGTCTGGGGAAGGAGCGAGCGCGGCATCGAGGGGAACGCCGCGGTCTCCGGATCCTGCGCGATGACCGTGCCGCCGCTCGCCGCGACGTACTGGGCGCCCGCAGCGCCATCGGACCCGGTCCCGCTCAGGATCACGGCGATCAGGCGTTCACCGAAGACCTCCGCGGCGGTCTCGAGCAGTCGATCGACCGACGGTTTCGGACGTTCAGGGTCCTCGGAGTCGAGCCGGACCTCGTGGTCGAGGATCGAGACATGCCGATCGGGGGGCACGATGTAGACGGTCCCGGCGACAAGCGGGGAGCGGTCCTCGATGGAGATGACCTTGAGATCGGTCCGGCGCTGGATGATCTCGACGAGGCTCGAGGGGTGCTCAGGGTGGAGATGCTGGGCGACGACGATCGGCGCCGCGAACGTCGTCGGCAGCCCGGAGACGACGATCGACAGTGCTTCGATGCCGCCTGCGGAGGCGCCGACGACCACCAGGCGATCGACCGCGGGCGGGCGCTGCTCGATCGCCGACGGTTCCGGCTCCGCCTTGTCAGCCTTGTCGCTCGCGCGGGTGCTCACGGTTGGCAGTGTGACACGGTTCCTCGTGCAGGTGGCTTGTCAAGCTGTTGGAGCGGTGGGAAAATCCGCTCCCGAGTTGCGCGAGGAGCATGTCGTGGATGAGGGCCGACGAGACGACCTCGACCTGCACGTCTTTCCGCACGCGGACGCGGCGTTCCATGCCGATGTCCAGGCGGCGGTCGCCAGGTCGCGGGCGAGGATCGAGAACGGGCGCAGGTTGATCGACTCAGTCATGGCGGACCTCGCTGCCCACTATCCGAACGTCCGGATCGAGCAACAGAACGGGCTCGCGGCGGTCGACGGGCGACAGCGCTGGTACGTCTATCGGGACGGGAAGATCGCCTGACGGCGCAGATGGGGAGCTTCGAGACCCTGGGTGCCGGCGACCTGCCTGCACGGTCATACAACGCGGGAGATTTCCGCGAGGGAGCGCCCGGAGTCATCGTCCTGCACCCGTGGTGGGGTCTGAACGACGATGTCATCTCGTATGCCGACCGTCTCGCGGCGGAAGGATTCGCCGTGGCCGCACCCGACATGTTCGGCGGGCAGATCGCGACCACGATCGAAGATGCCGAGAAGCTCGCCCATGCCGCCGACGAGGACGCCATCAACGGGATCGTCCTGGCCGCGGTGGATCGCTTGAGCGAACGCGTCGGAGCGAACGCGAAGGTCGCGGCGCTCGGGTTCTCGTTCGGCGCGCACTGGTCGATGTGGCTCCCGACCGTCCGTGACGCCGTCGTCGGGTCGGTGTTGTATTACGGGACGACGGATGGACCGGTCCTCACCGCGGCGAGGGTCCCTGTTCTCGGCCATTTCGCCGAGGACGATCCGTACGAGACGGCGGAGTGGGTCGCCGAATTCGAAGGGACCATCCGGGCGGCCGGCCGTGACGTGGTGATCCATCGCTACCCCGGGACGGGCCACTGGTTCGCCGAGCCGTCCCGTGACGCGTACCAGCGGGAAGCCGCCGACCTCGCATTCGAGCGGACGGTCGCATTCCTGCGGGCCCACCTCGGATAGGGGTGCCGCTCCGGGTCGCCATCCTGGTCGCGACGGGGCTCGTCTGGGGCGCCGTGTCGCTCCAGGCCGTCGCGAGCCCCGCGTCCACGAGCCCTGCGTCGGCGCTCGACTGGCTCGCGATCGTCGGGTT
>JBJMNA010000056.1:0-16328 GCA_045804485.1 Chloroflexota bacterium | reverse complement strand
TCGGAGATCGAGGGCCTCGGGTCCGTGCTCGCGGTTCTCGACGAGAGCGTGCCAGTGGTCGAGCCGCCCGCGGGGTTGAAGGCACGGATCATGGCGGCCGCGGCCGCTGAGTCGGCCGTGGCCCCGACGACGGTCGCACCCACCCCGGTCGCGGGGCCAACGACGGTCGCGGCTGCCCCGACGCCGTTCCCGACCGCCGACGAACGCGCCGCGCGTCAAGCGCGACGCACGAGCCCGCTGTCATGGGCGCTCCGGATCGCGGCGGTCGTGGCGATCGTCGCGCTCGGTGCCTCGACACTCGTCCTCCGCAACCAGCTGACCGACGCCCAGGCCTACCAGCAGGCCGTGACGGCCGTCATCGATGCCGCCGGTGAACCCGGCGCGTTGACAGCGGTCCTCACCGCCGACGGCGACACGGGGACGGGTCTCGCCGCGGTCAGCCCGTCCGGCGAGGTCACCATCGCCATGCAGGATCTCGCTCCGACAACCGGGTCGACGGTCTACACCGCCTGGGTGATCGGTGGCGACGGAGTGCCCGTCGACATCGGCAGCTTCCCGGTCGGGCGCGCCGGGACCGCGTCGTTCACGGCTGCCGGCGTGACCCCCACGGCGGGGATCGTCCTCGCCCTGACCCGGGAGCCGGGCCCGGGATTGACCGCACCGTCGGGACCCGTCGTTTCGAAGGGCGTCGCGACCGCCGCCGGCTGACCCCGAGAGGCGTCAGGCGGAACCGGCCGCGCCGCGGCGCTCCCCGCGCGCCGCGCTCAGCTCTCGGACGCGGCCACCGCACCGGCCCGGACAGACCCACGTCCCGACTCCCGCGCGCGCGCCAACCCCTCGGTCGCGGCGCCGATGAGTGCCTGCGCGTCGGTTCCGTCGGCCGGGAAGGTCGCGACGCCCGCGGACACCGTCACGTCGCGCCCACCGACCGGCGGCAGCGCCGCGATGCCATCGAGCACCCGTTGGGCGACCAGCGCACCGGCCGATCCTGGCGCGATCAGAACGAACTCGTCGCCGCCGATCCGCCCGACGGTGTCGACGACCCGGACGGACTCGGCGAGGACCGACGCAACGCGCCGAAGGACGTCGTCGCCCGTCTCGCTCCCACCGTCGCGGTTCGTCGCGCGGAAGTCGTCGATGTCGAACATCGCGAGCGAGACCTCGGTGCCCTGTCGCCCGGCGCGGGCGAGCTCGAGCTCGAGCATCCTCCCGACGGTCCTCTCGTTGGCGAGCCCCGTCAGTGGATCGGTGTGGGCCATCCTCTCGAACCATTCGGACCGCTCCGCGGCGGTCGAACCGAGTCGGGCGCGATCGACCGCGACGGCGGCGAGGTCGGCCAGCGCCGTGATCGTCGCGCGCTCGGCGTCTCCGAGCTCGTGCGGCGCCGGCCAGCCGAACCCGATCGACCCGAGCGCGACGTCGACGCCACCGCTCGACACGATCAGCGGCAGGTACGCTCCGACGAACGTCGTGCCGTCCGGTGCGGCGGCCTCGCGCGCGAACGTGCCTTCCCGGCTGGCCGCAGCTTCGGCGAACGGGTGAGAAGGGTCACCGACATCGGTCGTCAGTCGCGTCGTGGCCGCCTGGTCCATCCCGATCGCGCCAACGAGGTGGAGTCCCGGTCTGTCGGGATCCTGGAGGAAGACGGCACCCATCGATGGCGCGAGGGCATCGTTCGCCGCCGCGAGGAGCCCTGCGAGGATCGTGTCCAGATCGCTGTTTCGGGCGACCGAACCGATCGCGCGGACGAGGGACGCTCGGGGGTCGCTGGACGGGATGTCGGTCGACACCGTGGGACTCCTGCACGCGGACTGGGTCGTCGGAGGCCGCATCGTACACCCCGCGGATGCCGGGTCGGCCGGGCGGTCTCGCAACGTTGACCGGCGTCACTCGCGGCACTGATACTCCCCGCGTGAAACTCGTCGTCGCCATCGTCCATAGCGAGGACGCCGGGGCACTGGTCAGCGCCCTCCTCGACAAGGAATTCCGGGCGACGCGGCTCCAGAGCTCGGGTGGCTTCCTCAAGCAGTCGAATGCCACGATCATCCTCGGTGTCGAGGACGCGGATGTCGACGAGGTGATGGGCATCGTCCGGACGAACTGCACGTCGCGCACGCAGGTCGTGAACCCGATGCCGCCGATCATGGAGCCAGGGGAGTTCTTCATGCCCTATCCGCTCGAGGTCGAGGTCGGCGGCGCGACGGTGTTCGTCCTGCCGGTCGAGCGTTTCGAGCGGCTGTGACCGTCTCGCCCGGATGAGTCCCTTCCGTCCCGACCTCGTCGATTGCTGGATGTACCGCGTCCCGACGACGGCCCGTGGCGTCGAGCACACCGAGGTCCTCTTGATCCGCCGGGCACCGGGCAGGATCCTGCCCGGCCTCTGGCAGTGCGTGTCGGGCGCGCTCGAGGGAGGCGAGCGGGTGACGGCAGGCGCGCTCCGTGAGCTTGCCGAAGAGACGGGATTCGAGGCCGCGGACATCGAGGCCTTCTACGACCTCGATCTCGTGAACCAGTTCCACGAGCCCTCGGTCGACGGCATCGTGACCGCCGCCGTCTTCGCCGTCCGGCTCCGCCCTGATGCCGAACCCCGCCTCTCGCACGAGCACGACGGTGCGCACTGGCACGAGCTCGAGGAGGCTCACCAGCAGGTCATCTGGCCGGGGTACCGGACGGCGATCGAACGGATCCGTGACGACCTGTCCGAGCCCGAGCGCGCGGGTTGGTTCGAGCTGACGCTCGACGGCGAACGCACCGGCTCCGAGCTCGGGTCGCCGAAACTGACGCGCTGGTAGACTCGGACGAACAGGCAGCCCGACCGGTGAGGCGGCACAGGAGGGCAACGTGATCGAGCCAAGCGCACCAGCGCCGAACCCGGACATCGCGACCAGGGCACATCGCCGCGTCTTCCACTCCAAGGTGGACACCATCCGGCCGACGTACGGCTTCGAGGATGTCTCGCTCGCTCCCGGCACCGACACGATCGAGCCCGCCGACGTCGACCTGGCCCAGACCTTCTGCGGCATCGACCTCGCCATCCCGATCATCGCCTCCGCCATGGACGCCGTGGTCGACGTGGGGATGGCCGGAGCCCTGGCGCGTCTCGGCGGTCTCGCGATCCTCAATCTGGAGGGCGTCCAGACGCGCTACGACGACCCGGACGAGATCCTCGGCCGGATCGCCGTCGCGGCGGATGGCGACGTCCACGCGCTGCTGGCCGAGGCGTATGCGCAACCGGTCCGGGAGGATCTCATCGCGCGCCGTCTCGACGAGATCCATGCGACGGGGTCGAAGGCTGCCGTTGCCGCGACGCCGGCGGCAGCTCGCCGGTTCGGCGCGTTCTGCGCGGAACATGGCGCGGACCTGTTCCTCGTCCAGAGCCAGGTCTCGTCCGCGCGGCACCTCGCCACCGAGTACGACCCGCTGTCGCTGGAAGCGTTCACGCGATACATGCCGATCCCCGTGGCGGTCGGGAACACGACCAATGCCGAGGCGGCGTTCGCCTTGATGGAGCAGGGTGCCGCGGCGGTGTTCGTCGGGGTCGGGCCCGGCGCGGCGTGCACGACCCGCGAGGTGCTCGGCATCGGCGTCCCACAGGTCACCGCGATCAGTGACGTGGCCGCGGCGCGGGACGCCTTCTTCACGGAGACCGGGCGGTACGTGCCGGTCGTGGCCGACGGCGGCATGCGACGTGGCGGTGAGCTGGCCAAGGCGATCGCCGCGGGCGCCGACGCACTGATGATCGGGTCGCCGCTGGCACGCGCCGACGAGGCGCCCGGCCGTGGCATGAACTGGGGCATGGCCGCGCCGTCGCAGACGCTGCCACGCGGGACACGGATCCGGGTCGGGACGGTCGGATCGCTTGAGCGGATCCTGCTCGGGCCGGCCAATGTCACGGACGGCTCGGAGAACCTCGTCGGCGCGCTCCGGCAGTCGATGGCGGCGCTGGGCGCGCGGACGATCCGCGACATGCAACGCGTCGAGATGGTCTACGCGCCGTCGACCCAGACGGAGGGCAAGTCGTGGCAGCGAAGCCGATGAAGCGGTCGTCGCGCGCGGGCGTCCTCGGCGCCGGCATGCTCGCCGTCGCTGCGCTCGTCGCGGCGTGCTCGAGCTCGACCACGGGCGGCGGCTGGACGTTCGGACCGACCCTTTCGAGCTCCCCGTCGACGTCAGGGGCACCGGCCGGTTCTGGAGCGCCCGCGGGTTCGGGAGCGCCCGCCCAATCCGCGCCCGCGGCGTCGGCGCCGGCACCATCCTGAGGCCGCGCGGCTGCCGTCCGACGCCCGTGCCGCGATGGAGGACGAGCTCGTCGCGTCCGGTCGGTTCGTCCGCATCGAGATGCGCGGCGCCACAAGCGGGCGGGTTCGCGCGGTGACGGTCGGCTTCGTCGAGGACGGCGACTCCGTCCTCGTGGCGGCGGGTTCGTCCGGGACGGCATGGGCCCGCGATCTCCTGGCAGAACCAGCGTGCCGCGTGCGGATCGGCGACCGGACGTTCGAGGCGACCGCCGAGCCGCTCGACGACGGCGACCACGCGCGCGCTGTCCGGGAGCTGATCCTCCGCTATGGGACGCCCGCGGAGAGTCTGGGGCACGGCCCGTCGTTCCGGCTCCGTCCGGTCGAACCTGCCGAGGCCGAGCGATGACGATCGCCGTCGACATCGAGACCGCGATCGCCCGCCCACCCGCGGACGTCTTCGCGGCATTGGTCGACGTCGAGCGGTATCCGACATGGCTGATCGCGTCCGGCATCGTCCGCGTCGAACGAGCCGAGCCCGGGCCGCTCCGCGCGGGTTCCGGGCTTCGGATCAGCCAGACCGTCGCCGGCCGGTCGACCGTGCTTGACGGCCGCGTCACGGTCCTCGAGCCAGGCGCGGCATTCGGGCTCCGCGGCAAGGACCGGGAAGGGGTCAGCGTCCAGATCGACGCCGTCATCGCGCTCGATGACCGCGCGACGCGTCTCCGGTGGTCGCTCCGGATCGGGCTGCCGTTGCGCTACCGGATGTTCGAATCGATGGTCGCGCCGCAGGCACGTCGCGCCGCCGCGCTCGACCTCGAAGCGTTCAAGCGCCGCCTCGAGTCCGCCGTCGGCTGACGACCGCCGGCCGCGGAAGAGGTGGACGTCCGTCCATCCCCCCAGAGGCCGCATGCCGATGCTCCACCGGGCGGCATGGCGCCAATCTCCTGACATCGGGATCCCACACAGGGGTGCCGCAGGAAGGAGTCAGACGCCATGTTCCACCCGAACCAGCTCCGGACCGGCGAGGCGATCCTCATCGCGGAGCCCAGCCGCACGGGCGCCTGCCTCGTTGCCGGCTGCACCTGCAAGGACGCGCGGATCGTCTCGGTCCGTCGCGCCGCTTTCTTCGCCGCCGTCGCCCGCCGTTCGGGCGAGACCGCCGATCGTCACATCGCCCCCGAACCTGGCTGGACGATCCCCACGTTTGAAGGAGTCTGACCATCATGTCCGTCCATCCCGCTCGTATCGTCGCCAGCCTCGCCCTCCTCGCCGGCGGGTTCATCGTCGGCGTCTCCGTCTTCGCCATCGTCGTCGCCAAGGTCCTCGTGGACGCGGGCATGGTCATCCGCCCGAGCGACGCCGCGCTCCTGCGGGACCTCGTTCCCGTCCTTCCCTTCATCGGTGGGTTCGCCGTCGCGAGCCTCCTCGGCGGGATCGCCCTCCTGCTCGAGCGCAACGCGGCCGATGCGCTCGCGATCGGTACCGCGGTCGTCGGTGTCACGGTCGGTGCCATCGGGACGGCGCTCGTCGTCGTCGGCCGTGACCCGCTGGCGCACGCCGGCAGCTCGCCGTCGGATGGCATCGGCATCCTCGCCGTCTTCACCGCGATCTACGCAACGGTGATCGTCGCCATCCTGGCGGCACGCACGCGGTCCGCCGGGCGCTCGAGCCAGGCGGTGGCGTGATGAGCGCCGCCTCCCCACTTCCGCGCCACGCCTACCGGCGCGGGACGCGCGGGTTCGCCGCCATCGTCACGCTCCTCGCGGGCGCGACGGTCCTGGGGGCGGGCACGATCGCCGCTCCCCGGGCCGCGCTCGATCCGGCGTTCGTCTCCTGGATCGTCCTCGGGGCTGTCGTCTTCGGTGTCGCCCACATCGTCGCTGCGTACGGTCTCCTTCGCCGACGCTCGTGGAGCGGGACCATGGTCGGCTACCTCGCGATGATCGGCATCGGTGTCGCGACCTACGGTCTGCTGCTCACGCTGACCGGCGCCGATCCGTTCGGTGCGACGAGCGTGCTCCCGTCCGATCGGGCGTGGGCCGAGGGCGTCGGCCTTCTGGTCTGGATGATCGGCGTCTGGCTCGTCGCCGCCCGGTACGCGCTCAAGGGCGTCCCACCCGTCGCCGTCGGCGAGCCCGTCCGACAGCAGCGGTCCCTCGCCTGGCTGACGTAGCCCGGTATGCTCGGTCGGTCATGCCGACCGAGACCCGGACCCTCTACGAGCGCGCCGGCGGGACACCGTTCTTCGAGGGTCTCGTCGACCGGTTCTACGCTGGCGTCGCGGCCGATGCGCTCCTTCGCCCGATCTATCCAGAAGCCGATCTTGCCGGCGCGACGCGCCGGCTTCGGCTATTCCTGATCCAGTACTGGGGCGGTCCGACGACCTACGACGACGAGCGCGGACACCCGCGCCTGCGCATGCGGCACATGCCCTTCGGCATCGGTCCGGATGAACGTGATCGGTGGCTCGTCCATATGCGTGCGGCCATCACGGAGATGGACCCGCCTGCCGACGTCGCGGCCGAGCTGGAACGCTACTTCGGGATGGCCGCCGAGGCGATGCGCAACCGCTGAGGCCGCCGCGACCGAGCCATCTCGCAGATCCGCTCTCGGAACGTCGGTACACTTGGCGCCTGTCCGGGCGAGCGGGCAGCGCGACCGGCACGAGCCCACGGTCGCGGGAGGGACCGAGGAGGATCGTTGAACGACGAGGACGCGCCGCCGCCACGGGAGCGCGGCAAGACCGTCCACGGTGAGGCCGCCAATGCCGGGCACCGCGTCCTCGCCCCCGACGACGCCGAGGTCGAGGCCTACCTCGAGACCGCGCTCAAGGCACCCTCGCCCGAACGTTCCCCCGACGACCGCCCCGCCAGCGCCACAAGCACGCCCCGAGGGACGGTCGTCGTCCTCGACTTCGGCAGCCAGTTCGCCCAGCTGATCGCGCGGCGCGTTCGGGAGCTCGATGTGTACTCAGAGCTCCTGCCGTTCGACACCCCGTACGACGAGCTCGAACGGCGCGGCGCGAGAGCCATCATCCTGTCTGGGAGCCCGAATTCCGTCTATGACCCCGGCGCGCCACGACCGGACCCGGCCATCTGGGGCGGCAAGGTGCCGGTCCTCGGGATCTGCTACGGCGCCCAGCTGATGGCTCATGAGCTCGGCGGCGACGTCATCCCGTTCGACCACCGCGAGTACGGCCCAGCGAGGGTGAGTCTCACGCCGGACTGCGACCTGTTCAGCGGCATCGACGCCGAACAGCCCGTCTGGATGAGCCACGCCGACTCCATCTCGCGCCTCCCGGACGGCTTCCACGCGACCGCCGAGACCGAATCGACGCCCTACGCAGGGCTCGTCGACGCGAGCCGCAACCTGTACGGCATCCAGTTCCACCCGGAGGTCGTCCACACGCCTCGCGGCCGCGACATCCTGCGCAACTTCGTGGTGGACATCGCCGGTGTCGAGCCGACGTGGACACCCGCGAACTTCATCGACACGACGGTCGCCGGGATCCGCGACCGCGTGGACGCACACGCTCGCGAGACGGGTTCGGACGGGCTCGTGATCTGCGCGCTGTCGGGTGGCGTCGACTCCGCGGTCGCAGCCGCGCTCGTCCACCGTGCCGTGGGCGACCGGCTGACGTGCATCTATGTCGACCACGGCCTGATGCGAAAGAAGGAATCCGAGCTGCTGCGCGTCACCTTCGAACGCGAGCTCGGGATGGACCTCGTGATGGTCGACGCGCGCGAGCGCTTCCTGGCGCGCCTCGCCGGCGTCGAGGACCCCGAAGAGAAGCGCCGGATCATCGGCGACGAGTTCATCCGCGTCTTCGAGGAGGAGGCGACCCATCTCGGCCGGATCGACTTCCTGACCCAGGGCACGCTCTATCCGGACGTCATCGAATCGGCGACGTCGGAGACGAAGGCCGCCCAGAAGATCAAGACCCATCACAACGTCGGCGGGCTGCCATCGGACCTCCGGTTCCAGCTGATCGAACCGCTGCGTTACCTCTTCAAGGACGAGGTCCGGCGCGTCGGGCTCCAGCTGGGGCTGCCCGAGGCGATCGTCCTCCGCCAGCCGTTCCCGGGTCCGGGGCTCGCGATCCGCATCATCGGCGAGGTGACCGCCGAGCGGCTCGACACGCTTCGCGAGGCCGACTGGATCGTGATCGACGAGATCAAGGCAGCCGGCCTCTATCGCACGCTTTGGCAGTCGTTCGCGATCCTCACCCCGGTCCGCTCCGTCGGCGTCATGGGCGACGGCCGGACATACGCGAACGTCGTCGCGATCCGAGCTGTCACGAGCGAGGACGGCATGACCGCCGACTGGGCGAAGCTGCCATATGACGTGCTCGGCAAGATCTCGTCGCGGATCGTCAACGAGGTCCCGGGCGTCAACCGGGTCGTCTACGACATCAGCTCGAAGCCGCCTGCCACCATCGAATGGGAATGACAGTACCGACCCGCACCTGACTGATGGGCCATCGAACACACCGGAGCGCACGCTAGGATTCGCGCATGGCTGACCCGAGGACCGATACCGACCACCCGGCCGCGCTCGTCTGCCCGTGGTGCTCTGCCGCCGTCACGCCCGAGACTGCCGTCTGCCCATCGTGCAACGCGATCCTGATCTCCGACGAGGAGCACGACCTGCCGGGCGTCACCTCGGTGGACGAGGCGGCGGTCCGCGCCGAACGGCTCGCCCCACAGCGGAGCCGATTCCTCTCGTGGCTCGCCGGCGAGACGCCCGACACGCCGTCGACGGAGGTCGACCCCCAGGCGATCGCCCGACCCGGCGAGGACGTCCAGCGCGAGATCCTCCGACTGGAGCTCGAGGCGCAGATCTCCAACCTGCAGGCCGAGGCCGACTCGATCCTGTCCGACGCGCTCGTCGAGGGCCGCGTCGCCGATCTGCCCGAGGGGCTCCGGTCACTGGCGGCCGCCGAGGCATCAGCGGAGACGCCGGCCGAGACGGCCGACGCGATGGTCGAGGCCGCGACCGGGGTCGGGCCGACCGCAGAGGCCGCCGACGCGTCCGCCAGCCCAGCCGCGCCCGACACGGCCGAGACGCCAGAGACGCCAGAGACACCCGGGACCGGCGACCCCGCCTGACCGAGGCCGCCGCTATCCTGCGGCGCTGCCCGATCGCCTTCCCCCGCCCGGTCCGTCGTTCCTCCGCGAGCGTCCGGTCCGTATCGCCGACCGGACACTGTCCGCGGGCATGGGCCGCCCATCCGACGCTCCGGACGGCTGGTGGCTCGCCGTCATCTGGGTGACCGACGCGGACGGTGTCGTCAGCTTTCGCGATGTCGGACCAGCCGCGGGCCCACCGCCCGAGCCGCCGCTCGCGAGACTCGGGCCAGGCGTCAGCGGCGCACTGTCCGGGTTCATCCTCGAGGACGCCGGCCGACTCCAGATGCGTCTCGGGCTCATCGCGCCACCGGACGATCCGACCCGGCCGTGGCGCGCCCCCCTGGCGATCCGCGCGGCATTCCGCTTCGAGCCTGCGCGGGTCGCGACGATGCGCCCGAACGAGCTCGCCGAGACGGTGCTCACGGGCGTTGCGCGGGCGATCGAAGGCCTCCACCGGCCCTGAACCGTCTGGCCGAGTAGACTCGCCGACGGATGAGGGACCTGTTCGACGACTTCATGGAGGAGCTCCGCCGTCGCGAGGCGATGGCGCGCGGGCAGGATCCCGCGCCCAACGCGCGGCGAGACCCGGAGCCACTCGACGGCGGCGACAACGACGCCGCGCCGCTCCAGGATCGCGACGATGGTCCCGCAGCCCTCGACGACGGCGACGAGCGGACGACGCTCGACGACGACCGGGACGAGGACGCCGACGACGCCGCCAACGCCGAGGAACCCACGGTCCTGCACGGTCGCAGCCGCCGCGGTGGTGGCGGGCGCGGCCGCGGGCGCGGGCGCGGGCCCGGCGGTCCCGACGACGGAGGCCCTGGGCGCGCGACTCGGATGGGCCGCCGGATCGGTCTCGCGATCGCGGTGGCCGCCGTCATCGGCATCTTCCTGTTGTTCAGCTTCGGGCTGGACCTGTGGACGGACGCCCTCTGGTATCGCAGCGTCGGGTTCGACCCGGTCTTCTGGACCCGGATCACGGCGACCATCGCTCTCGGGCTCGGCGCCTTCATCCTCGCGCTCATCGTCCTGTTCGGGAACCTGTGGCTTGCCGGGCGACTGGCGCCGACGACCGTCGACGGTGCGGGGGGTCGTGGCATCCAATCGCTCGTGGACCGGATCAACGCCGCTGCCCAGGCCGCGGACGAGCGTCGCGGACCGCGCGCGACATATGGCGGCCGTGACCCATTCGGGAGGCCGGGCTACGACCCGCGCGGAAGCGACGACCGGACGACGAACGCGATCGTCTTCGACGCGGGCGATCTTCCCGACCTGACCCCGCTCGCGGGCTGGATCCTGGGTGGGATCGCGTTGTTCCTCGCGCTCGTCATCGGTGGCTCGATGTCGGGCGCCTGGGAGACCGTCCTGCTCTGGATCCACCGGGTCCCGTTCTCACCGACGGCGTCCGTGACCGACCCGATCTTCAACAAGGACATCGGCTACTTCCTCTTCGAGCTGCCGTTCCTGCGGCTCGTCCAGGGGCTGTTCAACGCGCTCGTCATCAGCGCGCTGCTCCTGACCCTTGCCCGCTATGTCGTCAGCGCGTCGCACGGCGGGCTCGTCTTCTCGACCCAGATCCGGGTCCACCTCGCGGTGCTCGCGGGGCTCTTCCTCCTGTCCGTCGCGTTCGGCTACCAGCTCGACAAGCTCGAGCTCGTCTACAGCAACCGCGGCGTCGCGACGGGGGTCAGCTTCACCGACCAGAACGCGCAGTTCCTGGCCTACGACGTCCTCACCATCCTGTCCGGGATCGCGGCCGCCCTTCTCGTCGGCGGCGCGTTCACCCGGGTCCTGTGGCCGCTCGCCCTGACGATCGGCGTCTGGTTCCTCGCCTCGATCGTCGTCGGACGGTTGTATCCGGAAGCCGTCCAGCGGTTCTCTGTCGTGCCCAACCAGTACGCCCAGGAAGAGCGGTACATCGGCAACAACATCGCCATGACTCGGCTCGCGTACGACCTCGACGGCTGGTCAGACATCCCCTTCAAAGGGGACCAGCCGCTGACCGCGACCGACGTCGTCGACGAGCAGGACACGTTCCGGAGCGCTCGGCTGTGGGACTACCGTCCGCTCCGGACGACGCTCGATCAGTTGCAGACGGTGCGCAAGTACTACGACTTCACGGATGTCGACACCGACCGCTACATGATCGACGGGGTCAAGCGCCAGGTGATGCTGTCGGCACGCGAGCTGTGGCTCGAGCAGAACCCGAGCGCGACCGGCTGGGTCAACCAGCGGATCATCTACACGCACGGGGTCGGTGCCGCGATGGTGCCCGTCAACGAGGTCACCGGCGAAGGTCAGCCCAACATGTTCATCGGTAATCTGCCGCCTGCGTCGCAGCAGGGAGCGCCGACGATCACCCAGCCGCGGATCTACTTCGGCGAACGCGAGAGCTCATACATCGTCGTCGGCGCGCAGCAGGCCGAATTCGACTACCCCACCGGCGAGGATGCCGCTGGCGGGTCGATCGGGACGCAGACGCGCTGGAAGGGGACGACCGGGATCCCGCTCGAGCACACCCTCGATCGGCTGCTGTTCGCGCTCCGCTTCCGTGACCTGGACCTGCTCATCAGCGACCAGGTCACCTCGAGCAGCCAGCTCCTGTTCCATCGGTCGATCGGTGACCGGATCGGTCGCATCGCGCCGTTCCTCAAGTTCGACAAGGACCCGTATCTCGTCATCGACGACAGCGGCCGGATGGTCTACATCCAGGACGCATTCACGACGTCGGACCGGTTCCCCAACGCGCAGGCGTTCAACCCTGCAGCGACGCTGGCCGCCACCGGGCTCGGTAGCGATGCGATCGACTACATCCGGAACAGCGTCAAGATCACCGTCGACGCGTACGACGGGACGATGCACTTCTACGTCGCGGATCCCGACGATCCCATCATCCGGGCGTACCAGGGCGTCTTCCCGCAGCTGTTCGAGCCGCTCAGCGCGATGCCGGCCGACCTCCAGAAACACCTCCGCGTCCCCGAGGAGCTCTTCAACGTGCAGTCGCGCGTGTTCGGTCGCTACCACGTCACCGACCCGCAGCAGTTCTACCGCAAGGACGACCTGTGGACGGTCCCCGACCAGACGAGCGAGCAGACGCTCCCGGCGGAGGCGTACTACGTCGAGATGCGCCTGCCGAAAGAGCAGGGGACCGAGTTCCTGCTGCTCCAGCCGATGGTGCCGACGGGACGACCGAACATGATCGCGTGGGTCGCCGCACGGATGGATCCACCGAACTACGGACAGGTCCAGGTCTACCGCTTCCCGGCCGACACGACGATCTTCGGACCCGCGCAGATCGAGGCGCGCATCGATCAGGACCCGGTCATCAGCGCGCAGATCTCACTGTGGAACCAGTCCGGGAGCAACGTCATCCGGGGCAGCCTGATCGTGGTCCCGCTCGACGACTCGCTCATCTACCTCCAGCCGGTCTACCTGCAGTCCACCGGGTCCGCGTTCCCGGAGTTCAAGCGGATCGTCGTCGCGTCACCGCGCCAGGTCGTCTGGTCGGATTCGCTCGGCGATGCGTTGAAGCTCCTGCTCGCGGCGGAGGCCGGCGGTGCGAGTCCGGCGCCCGGCGGGTCGCCGGCACCGAGTGCCACGCCGCCCACGCCGACGGCGTCCGCGTCGACAGGGCCGGCAAGCAGCCCGACGACTGCCCCGAGCGCCCCGCCGAACGCGGGGCTGCCGACCGACGTGCCGGGACTGATCGACTACGCGAACCTCCATTTCGCGCTCGCACAGACGGCACTCCGTGACGGCGACTTCGCGCGGTACGGGACCGAGATCGCGCTCGTGGAGGCAGCGCTCCAGCGACTCCAGGTGCTGGCACCGGAGCTCGCGCCGCCCAGCCTGACACCCTCGGCCAGCCCTGCCCCATGACCCGGGGAGCGGCGATCCGACGCGGGCTGCTCGTCACGCTCGCATCGCCGCCTACCTGGCCGCTGGCGCTGGCGACCTTCCTGATCCGCGGCGGGATCATCCTCGTGCTCGTCCCGATCGTCGTCGTTCCCACGCCCGTCGGCATCGGCACGAGCCTCGGCCCGGTCCTGACGGCGCTGGCCCTCGGCCAGGTCCCCGTGGCGGCCGTCGTCGGCGCAGCCGGCATCGGACTGGTCGTCATCCTCTGGCTGTTCGGCGGCGGCTGGCTCGCCGCCGCCCTCGAGGGAGAGGGAGCACGGATGGTCGCCGCGGACGACGATGTCGCGCACGAGCCGCCCCGACCGCGGGCCGGCGCGATCCTGGCCGCCCGCCTCGTCGCAGGCATCCCGCTGCTCCTGGCCATCGTCTGGGGGTCGTTCCGTCTTGTCCTCACGACGTACCGCGAGCTGACCAGTCCACGTGATGTCGAGACGCCGATCGTCGTGCGTGTCCTGACAGCGACGCCCGAGGTGGTCGTGCTGTTCGTCGTCACGTGGATGGCCGCCGAGATCGTGGGTGCCATCGCCGCCAGGCGGATCGCGCTCACGGGCGATCGGGTGAGCCGCTCGCTCGTTGGGGCGGTGGGCGGATCGCTCCGCCATCCGGTCGCCGTCCTCGCGCGATTCTGGATCCCGACGCTCGTCCTCGTGCTGGTGATCGTGCCGTCGATCGTCGCCACCGCCGCGGCCTGGACGGCGACCGGTGATGCCCTTGCCGACGGCCGCGACCCGGTGCGCATCGCGGTCTCGGTCGTCGCGCTCGTCGCGCTGTTCGGCGTCGGGCTCCTGCTCGCGAGCGTCGTGTCTGCCTGGCGGGCTGCCGTCTGGACCATCGCAGAGACGGTCAGTCAAAGGACGTTCGGGGCATCGTCCGACCGCCGACCGGGTGACTGGCGCACGGAGGGTTCGTCTGCGACGCTGTGATCCGGGCGAGCCTTCGGGGGGCGGTCCTGGAGAAACCGCGAGGTGTCGCGATGACGACGAGGTCGATCGTGTGCGTCGAGTGCGGGACGTCGGTCCCGTACGGTCGCCTTGGCTGTCCGGCCTGCGGCGCGATGCTCGCCTCGGTCGGCCGTCGTCCGGCCGCCATCCTTGGAGCCGTGGCCATGGCGCCCGAGCCGGAGCCTGAGCCACTCCTGCTCGCGGACGACGACGTGACGCCGACGGGTGCGGCGTCCGCGCCCGAGGACGGCCACCCCACCCGACTCGGTGAGATCGCCGGCTGGTACGTCGTCGTCGGTGCGACGATGGTCGTGCTCGGGTTCGTTCTGCCGTGGTCGCGTGCCGCGATCGCGGACCGGTCGGGCGTTTCGTTCGAACCGTGGGCGATCACGACGCCGCTCGGCGTCGCGCTGTTCGCGAGCGCGCTCGTCGTCCTCGCTCTCGGGATCGTCCGGACATCAGTCCCTGTCTGGCTCCGGTCGGGCGTCCTGCCGGTTGCGCTCGGCTGCCTCGTCATCGGGGCCGGCTGGTCGGCGCACCTCGGGCCCACCGGCGGAGGGATCGGCGCGGCCGTCGCATCGCTCGGTGGGCTCGCCCTCGTCATCGGCGGCGTCGTCTCGATCTGGACAGGCCGTCACGCCGCGCTCGATCCGGTCGTCTAGGGGGCGTTGCCGGGGGAGGTCGACGACCGCCCTGTTACACTCGGCGCAGCAAATCGGGATGATTCGGGGCCCGGAATGATGCGTTCCGGTGATGTTCGCGGAGGCAGAATCAGAGGCGCATGGATCAGATCCTCAAGCCGATCGGCGACACGCTCAGCTCCTTCTTCGAGAGCGACATCGTCCAATTCGGTCTCCGCGCCATCGGGCTCTACCTGGTCATCCTCTGGCTGGCCACGGCCTATTGGGCGTTCCGCGACATGCAGCAGCGGTCGGACAACGCGATCCTGCCGTACCTCGCCGCCGCGTTCATCATCCTGTTCACCCCGATCTTCTTCATCTTCGCCTTCTGGTTCTACAAGATCGTCCGACCCCACGAGAAGATCGGCGAGGTCTGGGAGCGGAACCTTGCCGAGGAAGCGCTCCTGGCCGAGGTCGAGTCGATCCACCATTGCCCCGGCTGCGACCGCCGCATCGACGAGGAGTGGATCATCTGCCCGAGCTGCCGGACCCGGCTGAAGCGCGTCTGCCCGAACTGCAGCCGCCTGGTCGGGATGGATTGGTCCCTGTGCGCGTGGTGCGGCAAGGACTTCGAGCGTCGGGAGGCGCCGGCCGCGATGTCGGCTCTGCCGGCGAGTCGTGAGGCAACAGGGAGGATCGCCACGGCCACTCCCACCCCCGTTCAGATGGCGACGCCCGCGACGTCGTCGGCGCGCGGCCAGGCGTCATCCGCGTCTGGCCACGACGAACCGACGCCGCTTCCCTCGTCAGTCCGGAGTCCCGGTCCCGTCCGCCCCGCGACAGGGCCGCTGCCGACGACGCCGCAGGATCCGCTCCCCGAGCGTTGACACCGTCGGACCCGCCCGCCGGTCCCGGACCGGACGAGGCGGGCGCGCCGCCGCTGCCGGTACGGCCGGGCAGCTCCACCTTCACCATCGAGGGCCGATCAGCACCCGGACTGTTCGTGGTCGGCTGGGCTGCGACGCTCGTCGGCCTCGCGATGATCAGCATCGCGATCCTGTCCGGTGGGACGAGCGCGTCGCGAATCCTTCTCGTGGTCGGCCTCGTCCCGCTGTCGCTCGGACTCATCGCGGGCGCGGGATCCCAGGCCATGGACCGGCGTGCGCGCGGCCGGCTCGCATATGTCGGGCCGTCTCCATTCCTCGTGCTCGCCGCGGTCGTGCCGGTCTCGGCGCTCGCCGGGCTCGTCGTCGGCATCCCGTTCGCGCTGTTCCACGTGCCGTTGGACGGGCCGTTCGGAGCGCTGCTCGGCGTGACGATCCAGGTGGTCGTCTACGTCGGGCTGCTGCGCCTCCTCATCGTGGACACGGGCGCGCTCGACTGGCTGTCGATGGGGCTTCGGCGATTCGACCGGCGCGCGATGGGCGACATCGTCGGCGGCGCGCTCTGGGCCCTGCCCGTCGTGTTCGTGACCGGCGT
>JBJMNA010000055.1:0-3748 GCA_045804485.1 Chloroflexota bacterium | reverse complement strand
GCGGGAGCCGAAGCGGGCCACGGGAGCGTCTTGCTGATCGCCGGCGAGGCCGGTGTCGGGAAGAGTCGCCTCATCGATGAGGCGGTGCGCCGAACACGGGCTCGTGGGTACGCTGCCGCGGTCGGACACTGCATCGAGCTTGGATCGTCGGGCGTCCCGTTCGCTCCGATCAAGGAGGCGCTCCGCACGGTCGGCGCCCTTCTTGACGACATCGGCGGCGAGCTGGCTGGGATCGGAGCGCGCGTCGACGCGCGACGGGCAGCGTCGGATCCCGTCGGTGTCGGCGCCGAGTCAGCTCAGACGCGATTCTTCGACGCGTGCCTCGAGCGATTCGAGCGGATCACGTCCCAGAAGCCCCTCCTTCTCGTGATCGAAGACATCCATTGGGCGGACCCGTCGACGCTCGAGCTGATGAAGTACATCATTCGCCGGCTCGACGATGTTCCGCTCGCGTTGATCGCAACGCTTCGATCGGATGACCTTCATCGGCGCCATCCCATCCAGCCTTTTCTCGGGGAACTCCAGAGAACCGCGAACACCGAACGGCTGGATGTCTTGCCGTTCACGGAACACGAGCTCGGCCAACAACTCGACGCGATCCTGAGTGAGCCACCAGAGCCGGATCTCGTCCGTCGGATCTACGCGCGGTCGAACGGCAACCCGCTCTACGCCGAGGAGGTCCTGGCCGCCGAGAAGATGGGCCAACCGCTGTCGGCGGCATTGCGCGACATCGTGCTCGCCCGCGTCGCGACCCTCGGCGAGGAGACGCAGGAACTCCTCCGGATCATGGCGGCGGGCGGCCAGCGCATCGCAACGCGGACCGTCGCGGACGTCGCTCGGTCCGACCCTGAGACGATCCAACCGAGTCTTCGTGAGGCGGTCGACCATCACATCATCGTGCCGCTGGAATCCGGAGGGGACGAATACGTCGAGTTCCGCCACGCCCTCGTGCAGGAGGCGATCTACGGCGAGCTGCTGCCCGGCGAGCGAAGCCGCCTTCACACCCGTTTCGCTGAAGCGATCGAGGCGGGCCGCCACCAGGACGAAGCGACGCTTGCTCAACTGGCACATCACTGGTCGGCGGCACATCAACCGGCCCGAGCCCTCCCCGCCATGGTCGCCGCCGCAGTCTCGGCCGAATCGCTCCACGCGTTCGCCGTCGCGCACCTCGGGTACGAGCAGGCGCTCGAGCTGTGGGATCACGTCCCCGACGCCGAGGAGCGTGCCGGGATGGGTCGCACCGACCTCGTCGGACGAGCGGCCCGTGCCGCCGCCGTCAGCAACCCGCCCCGAGCGGCGGCACTGATGATGGAGTTACTCCGGACGACGGACGGCCAGATCGACGACACGCGGGCAGGACTCTTGCACGAGCGCTATGGACGCTACGCGTGGCTTGCGGGCGACGGGCTGGCCGCCGTTGACGCGTGCCGCGAGGGTGTCCGTCTGGTGCCGGCGGATCCACCGTCGACCGCGCGCGCTCGTGTACTGGCCAGCCTCGGTCAGATCCTGATGGTCACGATGCAGCCGGAAATGGAGGAAATCTGCGCGCAGGCCGTCGATGCAGCGCGCACAGTCGGGGCCGACGACGTCGAATGCCACGCGCTCGAATCACTCGCCCAAACCCACGTCTACCTGGGAGAGCTCGATCTCTCACTGGTCCAGCACGACGAATCTCTCGCGATCGCGTTGCGTCTCGGGTCGGTGGATGACGCCGCACGCGTGCACGTGAACGTCATAGACGCGCTGAGCCACAGCGGACTGTTGCGCGAGGCGGGCGAGCGCGCCGAGGTCAGCTATGCGTTCGCGACGGCCCACGGGTTGGCCCATCTCGCTGCGATGTCGCTCGCGGAAGGCGCGCTCGCACTGTATCGGCTGGGGGAGTGGGACCGATCAGAGGAGATGCTCGAGCGCGCGAGGCGTCACGGCATCGCCGGCGTGCCGACGATCATGGCCGAGGAACGCCTAGCAATGCTCGACGTCGGCCGTGGCCGGAACGAGACCGCCGCTGGCAGGATCGCGGCGCTCCGACCGATGACGCGTCGGGTCGTCGAGGCTCAGTTCATCACGCCTCTCGCAGAGGCAGCCGCCGAGCTCGCCTTGTGGCAACGGAGGCCGCTCGACGCCCGTGATGAGGTCGGGGATGCGTGTCGACGCCTGCCGGCTGAACCTGCCTACCTCTCGCGGCTGGGACCGCTCATCGCCCTCGGTCTCCGCGCGGAAGCCGATATCTCGGAGACCGCCCGGGCGCAGAAGGATGCGCCCGCGCTCGGTCGGTCGCGCGTCGTCGCGGAGGAGCATCTCGACACGATGCAGCGACTGCATGACGTCGTCGTGGGCCGGCTGCCGAACTTCCGCAGCCAGGCAGAGGCGTGGCTTGCGCAGTGCCTCGCGGAGAAGGCACGGCTTGACGGACAGAGCGACCCCGCAGCGTGGGAACGGTGCGTCGATGCGTTCGGAGCCATCCCGATGGCGTACCCGCGAGCCTACGCGGAGTGGCGGCAGGCAACTGCGAACCTTGCTACCGGCGGCCGACGACCGTCGGTCGCCGCCACACTGCTTCGGGACGCCCGCTCGGTCGCCCTCGAACTCGGCGCTCGGCCGCTCCTGAACGAGATCGACATCCTCGCGGCCCGGGCGGGTCTCGACCTCACCGGCGACGTGACGACCGCCGTCGAGCCGACGCCGCTCGACTCGACGGGCCTCACGCGTCGCGAGCGCGAGATCCTCAGACTGATCGCACACGGGCGAAGCAATCGTCAGATCGCCGAACAGCTCTTCATCACGGAAGGCACGGCTGGCACGCACGTGTCGCACATCCTCGGCAAGCTCGGCGTCCGTGGTCGGACGGAAGCGGCGGCAATGGCTCATCGATTGGGACTGGTCGATTGACCTGACGGTCTCAGCGTCACGCGCGTCTCGCGCCGTCGCCTCCCACCTCCGGTCGAATCCGTACACTCGGCCGATGCGCCCGACCGACCGCCGTCGTCTCGTGATCCTCGCCGAGGGCGAGTTCGCGCCACACAGCGGCAAGACCGCGTTCGGGGTCATCCGTTACGGCCGGGACCATGTCGTGGCCGTCATCGACTCGACGAAGGCCGGCCAGTCCGTGGACGCGTACCTGCCGGGCAATGACATCCCGATCGTCGCCTCGCTCGACGAGGGACTCGCGCTGCCCGACCGTCCCGACGCTCTCCTCATCGGCATCGCGCCGACGGGGGGCCGGTTGCCGGACGCGTGGCGAGTCGTGATCCTCGCCGCGATCTCAGCACGCCTGGACGTGCTGTCGGGGCTCCATACGTTCCTCGGTGACGATCCCGAGTTCGCCGCCGCGGCGGCCTTGCACGGGACGACGATCATCGACTTCCGGCGTCCGCCCGACAGGCTCGAGACGGCGGTCGGCAGGCGCCACGCACAAGGCAAGCGCGTGATCCTCACGGTCGGAACCGATTGCGCGATCGGCAAGATGTCCGTCGCGCTCGAGTTGCGCCGCGCCGCGCAGGCCGCGGGGGACAGCGCGTCGTTCGTGCCGACCGGTCAGACCGGGATGATGATCGAGGGCTGGGGCGTCGCCGTGGACCGGCTGATCAGCGACTTCGCCCAGGGCACCATCGAGTGGCTCGTCGAGCAAGGCGAGGCGCTCGGTGACTGGGTGATCGTCGAGGGCCAGGGCTCGCTCGACCACCCGGCATATTCGTCGGTGACGCTGGCGTTGATCCACGGCGCGACACCGCAGGCGATGGTGATGGTC
>JBJMNA010000054.1:0-10946 GCA_045804485.1 Chloroflexota bacterium | reverse complement strand
GGCGCTCCGGGAGTACACGACCCGGACGCGGTCCCGGCTCCGCTGGCCGTGGAGCGTGTTCGTGTAGAAGTCGCCGATGAGCCCCGTCCCGAGCATCGTGATGGCGTGGCCGTCCATCGGTGTCTCCGTCAGTCGGGCGATGGGGTCGGGTTCCGCCGACCGAGGACGAGGTCTCGTCCCGCGACGAGGGCGCGCATCTTGGCGACGGCCGCCGGGCGGGCGGTCTGGCTGAACCCGCAATCGGGCACGAGCGTCAGCCTGTCGGCGGGAACGCCGGCCGCAAGCGCTGCCTCGGCGCGCTCGGCGACGTCGTCGGCCGTCTCGACATACGAGTTCTTGACGTCCACGACACCGGCCGCGATGTCCCGGCCGGCCGCGGCGATCTCGCCCAGGATCCCGACTTCTGCCATCTCGCGGTTGGCGAACTCGAGGACGAGCTCGTCGACATCGAACCGGAGCATCGCCTCGAGCACGGGCCGGTAGGTCCGCTTGGCGAGCGGCCGGCCGAGATAGTTCCCGAAGCACAGGTGGGCACCGAGCCTGACCGACCCGCGGATCGGGGCGACCGCGGCATTGAACAGCGCCGCGAAGTCGGACGGCGCGTCCGGGTGGATGGCCGGTGACGGGTCGTCGATCTGGATGAACGTGGCACCGGCAGCGACGAGCCCCTCGAGCTCGGCTCGGAGGATCGGCACGAAGGCTTCGGCGGCGTCGTTGCGGTTCGGATAGACCTGACCGGGACCGTAGGTCAGGCGGCCGGACAAGGTGTATGGCCCTGGCAGGGTCACCTTCAGCGGCCGGGCGGTCCGCTCGCGCGCGAACGTGTACTCCGCGACGACGCCGAGCCCGTCGGGCGCCGCGATCGGCTCCACGACCTCGAACCGGTGCTGCTGGTCGTGGCCGCCGGCGCCCAGCCGCCGGTCCGCCGGCAGCGGCCTGACGCCCGTGAGGTGCCGGTAGAACTCGGCGGTGAAGAAGCCGGCCCGTCGCATCTCTCCGTCGGTGACGATGTCGATGCCGGCGGTCTCCTGGTCGCGGATCGCGAGGTCGACGGCGTCGTCGAGCATCTCCGTCAGGTCGGACGGCCCGAAGTCGCCCCGCTCGGCGGCGTCGATGCCCGCCGCGAACCAGCCGGGACGCGCGTGCGATCCGACGACGCTGGTCAGCAGTGGTTCGTGGCTCATCGGTCGACCTCGGCAAAAGCGAATGCCCGGGCCGGATTGTCCACGAACATCCGGTGTCGCATCACGGCGTCCACGCCGGCCGCCTCCAGGATCGGCGTGAACCCGTCGAGCAACCACGTGAGTCCCGGCGAGCCGCCATAGACGTGGAGGTAGCTCTGCCGGGCCGCGTCCATCCCGAGAACCAGATGGTCGCCGTAACCGTCCTCGAACATCGAGGCGATGAGTGTCGCGGTCGGGTTCGGGACGTCCTTCGATCGGAACGATTGGTCGTATTCCAGCGACGCGCCAGTCGCGGCGAGATCCCGGTGATACCCGCGGTCCGAGACCTTGTCCACGTGACTGAGGACGACATGTGCCGGATCCACACCGTGCCCGGAGAGAAGCTGGATCTGCTCGACGGCTCCCGTGCCCCCCTCGCAGTGGGTGAGGATCGGGACGCCCGTCCGTCGGTGCGCGATCGCCGCCGCCTCGAACGCCTTTCGATCGCGCTCCGACGGCCCGTCGAGGCTGCCGGCCACCTTGATCACGCCGGCCTTGTACGGCGTCCGCTTCACGATCGGCCCGGAATAGTCGAGACCGTCGATGCCGTCGGTGATGTCGAGGACGAACAGGTCGGCGAGGTCCTCGGCGCTGACCCGTCCGCTCCAGTGCTCCGCGCCGTAGTAGCGCTCGTGGTGGAGGCCCGTCGGAGCGACGATGTTGACGCGGGTCCGCCGTGACAGGTCCGCGAGCTTGGCGGCGTTGCGGCCGGCATCGCACGGCATCGCGTCCACGACCGACCGGAGCCCGATCGCGACGGCCCCCGCCAGCTCCTTCGCCATCGCGTCGACGTCGCTGAGGTCGAAGTCGGGCTCGATGAGGACCGGTCGGCCGCCATCGATCACGACGTGCTCGTGGGAGTAGGTGACCCCGAGCTCCGACGGATCGATGTCGCCGAGGACCGTCCGGATGAACGTCATGGACGCGGTTCCGCTGAGGTTGAGATCACCGACCAGCCGCCATCGACCGCCAACGACTGGCCCGTGACGGCGCGCGACTCGTCGCTCAGGAGGTAGACCGCCGCGTGCGCGACCTCGTCGGGGTCGAGCATCTCTCCGGCGAGCGGCTGTTTGCGCGCCGCGTACTCGAGGATGTGCGGGTCGCCGGCGGCACGAGCGGCCATCGGCGTCCGGGTGAGCGACGGCGCGACGAGGTTGACCCGGATCCCGTCGGCGGCATAGGCGGCGGCCATCGTCGTCATCAGCGCGGTCAATGCTCCCTTGGCGGCGGCATAGGCGTGCGTCCCGAACAACTCGGGCACCGGCGCGGCCGTCGTCACGCTGCCGAGTATCAGGACGGACCCTCGCGTGCCGGACGAGTTCGGCTTCTTGTCCCGCATGTGCCGGATGACGCGAGCGCAGGTGAGGACCTGGGTTCGGAGGTTGAGGTCGGCGGTCGCGGCCCAGGCGTCCCCGGTGACCGTGTGGATGAGGCCGTCGCCGAACCGCCGGCCGCTCCCGCCGGCGACCGAGAACAGGCCGTCGATCCGGCCGAACCGCGCGACGGCCGCAGCTACCGCCGCCTCGACCTCGTCCTCCTTGCTCAGGTCCGCGGCGGCCCAGCCGACGGGCGCGCCGAGCCCTTCGAAGCGTTCGGCGAGCGCGCGCGCGTGGTCGGGCGTCCGCGACACGATGAACACCGACGCACCCTCCGACGCGCACCGGATCGCGCTCGCGGCGCCGATGCCCGTCGAGCCCGTGATGAGGATGACGCGGTCGCGGAGACGGTCCATCGACCGATGGTAGCGGCGCAGGGGCGCGCGATCAGCCGCCTTCCGTGGCCCCGAGTCCGCGTCGCTTCTCGAAGACGATCTGGAGGTCCTGGCTGATGCCCGTGGCGAACCCCGCCTCGCTCAACGCGAGGTAGTACTCCCACATCCGGATGAACCGCTCGTCGAAGCCCATCGCCCGGACCTCACCGGCACGCGCCAGGAATCGCGTCCGCCACGCGCGGAGCGTCAGGACATAGTCGGCCGCGATGTCGGTCACGCCGCGGATGAGCAGCCGCGTCTCACGCGTCGAGCGCTCGATCACCGCGAGCGATGGACACAAGCCGCCCGGGAAGATGTAGGTCTGGATCCAGTTCGCGCCACGAAGCTGTCGTTCGTAGGCGGCATCCGGGAACGTGATCGACTGGAGGCTCAGCCGGCCACCCGGCACGAGCGCCCTGTCGCAGACCGCGAAGAAGGTCTCGAAGTACTCCGCGCCGACCGCTTCGAGCATCTCGATCGACACGATGGCGTCGTACGTCCCGGTCACGTCCCGATAGTCACGCAGCTGGACGTCGACGAGGTGCTCGAGGCCGGCCGCTCGGACACGCTCGCGTGCGAGATCGTGTTGTGCCTGCGAGATCGTGACCGTCGTCACCCGGCAGCCGAGCTCTCCCGCCGCGTAGAGCGCGAAACCACCCCAACCCGTGCCGATCTCGAGGACGTGCTGCCCCGCGACGAGACGGGCGCCCTCGGCCATCCGGCGGTACTTGTTGCGCTGGGCGTCCTCGAGTGGCTGGTTGGGTGAGGCGAAGACGCCACTCGAGTAGGTCATCGTCTCGTCGAGGAACGTCCGGTAGAAGTCGTTTCCGAGGTCGTAGTGCGCCGCGATATTCCGTCTCGCACGGCCCTTCGTGTTGCGCCGCAGCCGATGCGCGAGCGTCCGACGAAGCTGGATCGGCCGCCGGAACCAACCTGCGGACAGCGCAAGAGCGTCGCGGTTGAGCGCCGCCCACCGGAGGAGTCCGGCGAGGTCGGGGCTGGACCAGAGGCCGTCCATGTACGCCTCGCCACCGCCGGTTTCGCCGCCGACGAGCAGCTTGATGAACGCTCGACGGTCCTGGATCCGGATCTCGGCGGCGGGTTCCGCGGCCGGGTCGCCGAAGACCCGTTGGGTTCCGTCGGGCAGCTCCACGACAAGGTGCCCGACCGCCACCCGACCGGCGGCGCTCACGGCGATCCGCCAGGCGAGCCGCGACAGGACGGCATCTGCGAGCCGCGGAAGCGGCGCGATCGTGATCGACTGGGTCATGGTGTTGCCTCGCTGTGACGGTGGAATCGGGCGCCGCGCAACCAAAGCCGGAGCGCGTGCCAATGGATCAGGCCGATCGTTCGGTGGGTCACGAACGGGTGCCGAACGAGCATCCGGAGGACCATCCGGTCGGACAGGCGCCGGCGTGTCAGGTCGAGGCTCGTATGCAGGAGCAGGCCGTCGCCGGGGTCCTCGTTGATCGTGATCCGGAGCCGCGCAGCCTCGTCCCGGACGCGGACGGTGTACCGCCCCGTCAACTCGATGAATGGCGAGACGTAGAACGCCTTCTCCATCGAGTCCACGAGCGAGGTCCGGCCGTCGCTCGTGTCGCCCTGAAGCGTGTAGAGATGCCGTTCCCCGTGCGTGTTGTGGACTTCGATCACCACGACGCGGAGGTCGCCGGTGCCATCGCGGCAGAGGAAGAACGACGCCGGATTGAAGACGTAGCCGAGGACTCTGAGGTTGGTGACCAGCGTGACGCGCCACCCTCGGGGGTCGACACCTTCGCCGCGCAGGTGGTCGAGGAGGCGCACATGGACGTCGCGGGCGGGCGGGTCGAAATGGTCGTCGTCGCGGAAGGACAGAAGGTTCCGACGTCCTCGGCTGATCGACCTGATCCGCCGCGGGACCTCGTCGAGTTCGTCGAGGTCGAGCGCGACGTAGTAGACGCGGTGCTCGAGCGCGTACGCGAACGGTCGGACCCGCCGGTGGCGGACGACGCCTTCGAGGAGATGTGATCTCATGCCGCGCGCTCGATCGCTGCGGCTTCGATGAACGCCGCGGCCTCCCGGCCGGACCGGCAGCCATCCTCGTGGAAGCCATAGCCGAGGTGCGCGCCCGCGTACCAGGTCGATCGCCAGCCCTGGAGCCCGCGGAGATCCGTCTGCGCGTCGAGCGTCCGGAAGCTATAGGCCGCGTGTCGCATCGCGCGTTCGACGATCACGGTCTCCGGCGCGACGCTCTCGGCGGGGTTGACCGAGACGCAGTAGTCGGTCGGTCCGGGCAAGGCCTGGAGCCGGTTCATGTGGTAGGTCATCGTCAGCGCGTCGCCTGGTCTTGAGCAATCGTCCTGCTCCACGTTCCACGATGCTCGCGCGGCGGGGCGGACCGGCAGACGGCGGGCATCGGTGTGCAGGACGACCTGATTCGTCGTGTATTCGAACCCGCCGAGTGCCGTTCGTTCGCGGACATCGGCATCGCGGAGGACCGCGAGCGCCTCGTCCGCGTGCGTCGCCAACACGACCGCATCAAACCGCTCGGCGACTCCATCGGCCGTTCGAACCGTCGCCCCGGTCGGGTCGCGGCGGATGTCCGTCACGGGGGATCCGGCGCGGACGGTCCCGGCGGGCAGGGACGCGAGGATGGCGTCGACGTAGCGCATCGATCCGCCGCGGATCGTGCGCCACTGGAGCGCGCGGCCGTATCCGATCAAGCCGTGGTTGTCGAGGAACCGCAGCAGATAGTCGATCGGAAAGTCGAGGATCCGGCCGCTGTCCGTCGACCACACCGCAGACGTGATCGGCAGCAGGAAGTGGCGACGGAAGCCGGAGCCGTACCCGCCGTCATCGAGAAAGTCACCGAGCGTCGCGCGCGACGTCTCCCGGCTCGTCGCCGATCGCTCGAGCGTCCGCTCCGCATCGCGGTAGAACCGAAGGACGTCGGCGATCATCCGCCAGTGGCTGGGTCGAGCGACAGACGCGGGCGTCGCCATGTAGCCCCTGACACCGCGCGAGCTGAACTCGACGCCACACGCCCGGCAGGTGGACCCGAGCGACATGTCGCTCGGCTGCGTCTCGACGCCGAGCTGGGAAAGGAGCCGCGTGAAGCTCGGGTAGGTGGACTCGTTGTAGACGATGAAACCGGTATCGACTGCGACCGGGCCGTCGGGGGTTTCGATAGCCACGGTCTTGACGTGGCCGCCGACCCTCGCCTCGGCCTCGAACAGACGCACGTCATGGTGCCGCCGCAAAGCGTAGGCAGTCGTCAGACCGCTGACGCCTCCGCCGATGATCGCGACCTTCATGCCGGTCCGCCGGCGTCGGCGCCCGGGCCCGTTGCCTCGGCGCGTGCCTCGAGCGTTCGTCGCATCCCGTCCGCGGCGTTCCGCCCGACCTTCGCGAACGCGCCGCGAAGCAACGGCTGGACGAGTCCAAGCGCGCCATGGAGGTCGATGTCGGCCGTGTAATCGATACGCGTCCCGGTCGGGAGCCGCTCGAAGCGGATGTCGTCGACGGCGCTGACCCCGGAACCCGAGCCGACGAGGACGACGCGGGTGGGCGGCTCGAAGACGGTGATCCGGTACTCCATCGGCGCGACGCGCGGGCCGAGCCGAACGGCGAGCCGGAAGCGCGAACCGAGCCCGAGCCTTCCGGCATCGAGCCGCTCCGCCGTGGCGACGCCGGGGTCCCACGTCTCCGCGTTCGCAAAGTCCGCGACGTAGTCGAACGTCGCCTCCGTCGGGAGCGTCGTCTCGATCTGTTCGTGAAGGATGGTCATGGTCGTCTCCTGGTCTGCGTCGTCGAGGGGATGTGGAGGCTCGGGTCGGGCAGCCCCGAGAGGCCGACGACGAGATCCCAGAGCTCGCGCCGATCAGCGGCACCCACCCGCGTCGAGGGGATCCGGTCGAACGGTCGAGTGCGCCGGTCGAGCCACAGCGATCCGGCGGGGCCGCGTCGGTCGGACGTCGCCGCGAGCCAGGTGGCCGTGTCGGTCCCATCGGCTGGCGTCCGGAGCAACGGCCCCATGACGCGAGCGAAGCGGGGCAGCGCGGCCGAAAGGCCCGGCGTGTCGGTCCATCCGGGATGCATCGAGTCGAACTGGATGCCGGCAGGGCCGAGACGGCGAGCCCACTCGCGGACGAGCGTCACCTGCGCACGCTTGGCGCGGGCGTATGCGCGTGTGCCGTCGTACGGGCGCTGCCGACCCTCCAGATCGTCGAGATCGAGGGCCTGTGCGTACTGGCCGCCCGATGTCACGGCGATCACGCGCGCCCCCGGCGTCCCCGCGAGCAGCGGCACGAGCGATCCGATCAGCGCAAAAGGCCCGACGACGAGCGTGCCGAGCGTCGCCTCGATGCCGTCGGGACCGCTCGTGCGTTCCGGGAACATCGCGCCGGCGTTGTCGATGAGGACGTCAAGGCGCCGCTCGGTCGCGAGCACATGAGCCGCGGCGTCGCGGACGGACGCAAGCGAGCCCATGTCGGCGACGACGATCGGAAACCGGTCCTCGCCGTGACGCGCGACGAGATCGTCGCGGACCGCCGCAAGGCGGCCGGGGTCACGCCCGACCAGGACGACGCGCGCTCCCAGCGAGGCGAGCTCGCGGGCGACCTGGCGCCCCAGACCGGACGTCGGCCCGGTCACGAGGGCCGTTCGGCCGGTCAGCGCCGTCGGCGAGGGCGCGGTCCAGGCGAACAGCCGGCGCCGCACGGACGAGCCGATGCGCGAGAAGCTGCCGACCACGGTGAGCTCGAGGAGGTCGTCGATGGCGGCCTTCGCGGCGAGTTGGATGTGCACTGTCCTGTCAACCTGTTGTCTAGTGTTTGTCGAATGTGACGGTCACGATACGGGCTTTGAGCAATGTGTGTCAAGCGTTAGATGGGGTGATATGCTCGACAAACCATGTACACGATCAAGCAGGCAGCAACGCGGACGGGCTTGAGCGTCACGACGATCCGGGCGTGGGAACGGCGGTATGGCGTCGTGTCACCGGCACGGACGACGGCCGGCTATCGCCTCTACGACGAGGGCGCCATCGAGCGACTCGCCGCGATGCGCTCGCTCGTCGAGAGCGAGGGCTGGCGGCCGAGCCAGGCGGCGCAGCGGGTCGCGACGCCGGGACTCGATCTCGCGGCACTCGCGGATCGGGTCTTGTCCGCGGCTCCCGACCGCGTCGCCGGAGCCCGTGAAGCCAGGCGCGATGACCCGGTCAGCGCATTCGTCGCCGCCGCAAAGCGTCTCGACGTTGACGCGATGGAGTCCGTTCTCGACGCGGCGTTCGCTGAGCAGCGGTTCGAGCTCGCGATGGAGACCGTCGTGTTCCCGTCGCTCCGCGCCGTCGGCGACGCATGGGCCGACCGGGAGCTCGACGTCGCGGCCGAGCATGCCGCGAGCGAGACCGTCCGCCGCCGACTCGCGCGATTCTTCGCGGCGGCACGCGGACCGGTCGTCGAACCCCGGCTGCTCGTCGGCATGCCGCCCGGTGGCCGGCACGACCTCGGCGCGTTCGCCTTCGCGGTGGCGTGCCTTCGAGCCGGCGAGGCCGTCGCCTACGTCGGCGCCGATGTGCCCGCGGCAAGCTGGCTCCGGATCGCGACGGAGACCGCCGTTCCGGCCATCGTTCTCGGCGCCGTCACGCAGGATGACGCGACCGGCATCGGGCATGTCGTCGCGGCGATCGCGACGATGTCGCAGCCGCCGGTCTGCTTCGTCGGCGGCCCCGCCCGGCTGGATCCGGACCGTGTCCCGGGCGCCATCGCATTGCCCTCATCGCTCGACGCAGCCGTCGCCGCGGTGGTCGTTGCGACCGGCCCCGGGAAGCGCCGTATAGCCCGTTGACGACCTCCGTTGCGAGGGCTATGCTCCGCTCATCCCGACCGGCACCCGCGCTGCGGCAGCGATTCCGCGCGCACCATCGCCCGGTCCCCCCACCACCGCAGGTGACCTTTCCCATATGCCCGGACCCGGCCCCGACCAGCGCGATCAGCGCGCACGCAACCGCCGACCCCGACGACGCGCCCCCATCAGTGGCGGCCGCGCGCCGGTCACCGAATACGAAGAGCAGCAAGAGCTCGAAGCCGCCCGTGAGCGCAACGATCTCGAGGTCGCCGACCTTCGCGAGATGAGCGTGGCGGAGCTCCGCCAGGTCTCCCGAGACCTCGAAGTCGACAGCGCCGGCGGCGAGCGCAAGGACGTCCTCGTCGATCTCATCCTGCAGCGCCAGACCGAGCGCGCGGGCCACGACTACGCGACCGGGATCCTCGACATCGTCGACGAGGGCTTCGGCTTCCTTCGACGCCACGGCCTGCTGCCGAGCCCCGACGACGTCTACGTCAGCTCGAGCCAGGTCCGCCGCTTCGGGCTCCGCATCGGCGACCGCGTCTCCGGCGCCGTCCGCGCCCCCCGCGAGGCCGAGAAGTACTGGGGGATGCTCCGGGTCGATTCGGTCAACGGGGTCGACACAGAGACGGCGCGCGCACGGCCTGTCTTCGGTGACCTGACGCCAGTCCACCCGGACGTCCTGATCAACCTCGTCAATCCGCTCGGCAAGGGTCAGCGCGCGCTCATCGTGAGCCCGCCGAAGGCCGGCAAGACCATGCTCCTCAAGCAGATCGCCAACGGCGTCAGCGCGAACTACCCGGAGATCCTCCTGATGGTCGCGCTCATCGGCGAGCGCCCGGAGGAAGTCACCGACATGCGCCGGAGCGTCAAGGGCGAGGTCATCTCGTCGACCTTCGACGAGCCGACCGAGAACCACACCCACGTCGCCGAGATGGCCCTCGAGATCGCCAAGCGCCAGGTCGAGACCGGCCGCGACGTCGTGATCCTGCTCGACTCGATCACCCGCCTCGCGCGTGCGTACAACCTGGCCCTTCCGCCGTCCGGCCGAACGCTGTCGGGCGGCCTCGATCCGATCGCTCTCTATCCTCCGAAGCGGTTCTTCGGTGCCGCCCGGAACATCGAGGAAGGCGGTTCGCTGACGATCATCGGGACCTGCCTCGTCGACACCGGCTCGCGGATGGATGACGTCATCTACGAAGAGTTCAAGGGCACCGGCAACTCCGAGCTCATCCTCGACCGCAAGCTCGCCGAGAAGCGGATCTTCCCGTCGATCGACGTCCAGCGCTCCGGGACCCGCCGAGAAGAGCTCCTGCTCGAGGAAGGCACCCTCAAGATGGTCTGGACGATGCGCCGGATGCTGTCCGCCGTCGGCGCCAACGAGGGCATCGAGATCCTGCTCAACCGGCTCGCCAAGACGCAGTCGAACGCCGAGTTCCTCGGGTCGCTGACGAAGAGCCTCGACGCCTGACGGCCTAGTCCGGCGGATTAGCACGCGCAGCCGATAGGACGGTTTGCCCGGGCTGTTACCCCCGTGTTACCTTTCTCGTGATGTCGTAGCCCGCAGAGAGACGGGATTTCGGCCGCGTAAAGAGAACCCCAGCTCGATACCGCGACCCGGACGGTCGTTCCGCAGCCCCCAGCCCGCGCGAACACAGCGCCGCGACCGTCCAACGCCAGGAGACCGTATTGCTGAACGCATCGGTCGACGTCCAGCGCGTCCTCGGACGCCTGCGCCGGCCCCAGGAACAACGTCGGCCCAGCGCAACGACCGTCCAGATCAGGAGCCTCGCGGCCGCACACCAGGTGCGCCACGGGATCCGCGCGGTGGTCGCCGCCTCGCGTCTCGTTCCAGTTCGTGAGACCTCCGTCGTCGTCGAACGCGCGATCGCCGACTCGGGACGTCCTCTTCTCTGGCGACTCGGCCATGACCGGGCGGTCGCGGTGGCAGTCGCCGGCGTCCTCGTCGGAGCCTCGCTCGTCAGCATGTCGGGCGGCCGGTCCGCGGTCGCGACCGGCGGCACGGACGGCGCCGGCTCAGCGCCACGCCTCGCCGTCGGCGGAGACATCGATGAGCCGATCGGAGGGACCGACTCGGCCACGGACGCCGGTCTCGTCGGCTCCATCGAGTACGGCGCGCCAGATCC
>JBJMNA010000053.1:0-8407 GCA_045804485.1 Chloroflexota bacterium | reverse complement strand
GGCCTCTTGGATCATCAACGGCTACCTGCTGGTCTACATCCTGACGATGCCCATGGCCGGGCGTCTCGCCGACGTGTGGGTAGCCCGGCGCCTGTTCCTCTGTGCGCTCGTCGTCTTCACCGTGGGGTCGGCGCTCGCGGGCGCGGCTCAGACCATGGATCAGCTCATCGCCGCGCGGCTCGTCCAGGCGGTCGGTGGCGGAGTGCTCGTCCCGGTCGGGACCGCCGTCGCATCGCACCTGTTCGGTGGCGCGATGCGGCCGCGCGCGCTTGGCGTCGTCGGCGCGCTCACGTTCCTTGGCATGGCCGCGGGACCGGTCGTCGGTGCGTCGATCCTCGCGTCGTTCCACCCTGAGGCCGTCATCGCGTCGGCCGGCCTGCGTGGCACGCCACTCGCGGCCGTCATCGCGCCTGCCTGGCGCTGGGTCTTCTACATCAACATCCCGATCGGGATCATCGCCTTCGTCCTCGCCTGGGCCGCGTCGCCCGATTGGGAGACGCCGCATCGCGGTGGCCGTGTCGACCTCATCGGCGCGGCGACGTACGCGCTCGCCCTGGTCGCCGGCCTGCTCGGCCTGACGCTCCTCGGCTCCAAGGAGGTCGGCGGGACGTCGATCGAGCCGATCATCGTGACGCTCGCGCTTCTGGGTCTCGCAGCGATCGCGACGGTCCTCGCTGTCGTCCGCGGCCTCCGGGTGAACGACCCGTTCATCGATCCGCGGCTGTTCCGCAGCCTGTCGTTCTCATCGGCGGCGATCGTCTCGCTCCTGACGGGCTATGCGTTCGCGACGGCGATCATCGGCGGCGCCGTGTTCGTGGACCGCGTCCTGTACGGTGGCCCCGACGACCAGCGCCTCGCACTCGGCGCGCTCGCGGGGGCAACGGCAGTCGGCGCGCTCCTGTCGGGCTTCATCGTGCGGGTCGTCCCACTCCGCCTCGTGGCGCTCGGCGGGCTCGCATTGAGCGTCGGTGGCCTCCTCGCGATGTCGCGGTGGACCTCCGACACGAGTCTCGAGACAGTCGCGCTCGGTCTCGGGGCGTTCGGACTCGGCTTCGGGCTGACCGTCACCCCGCGCTCGACGGCCGCGGTGGAGGCAGCCGGGCGTCGGGCGTTCGGGACGGCGTCGGCCGTCGTGACGGTCGCGCGGATGCTCGGGATGGCGGTCGGCCTTGCGATCCTGACCGCGTACGGGTCATCGACCATCGACCGGCTCTATGACGAGGTCTACGCGACGTCCGACGCGTACCTCCAGTTCGTGCCGGAGGACCTGCGCGACCGACCATTGCGCGACCCGCTCGTCGTCGGCGCGTTGGAGACGTGGGCGTCGCGCGAGGCAGCGTCGATCATGGTCGGCCTCTTCGTCGTCGCGGCCGGCGTGACGGCACTCGCCATCCCGCCGAGCCTGACCCTCGGCGGAAGCCGCAGGGTGCGGACGCGTATGCTGGACGACGCCCACGCCGAGCAGCGCGAAGGACCCCCTGTCGATGGCCTCGACCCCCCCGAACCCGGCCTCGCCCTCTGACGGAAAGCGTCCCGCGCCCCGCCGCGAGCACGGCGGCGGGCGCGTCGAACGTCACTACGCGACGACCACGTCGGACACGCCGGGGCTGCTTCGGGTCCTCGTCGCGGACAGCGAGGAGGGGACCGAGATCACCGGCGCCGACGCGCTGGCCCGACTGCCCGGGCTGCTGGGTGCAGGCAAGCCGGCGGTCTGGGCTGACCTGGTCGCGCCGACCGCCGTCCAGGCCCAGGAGGTCGGCAAGGCGCTCGCGCTCCACCAGCTCATCATCGAGGACGTGCTCGAGGGCAACCAGCGCGCCAAGATCGAAGCGACCGAGGGCGTCGTCCACATCGTCCTCTTCCATCTGGAGTACGGGGACCACGTCACGGCATCGGAGCTCGATATCGTCCTCGGCGACGGGTTCCTGCTCACCGTCCACGACGGCGACTGGGATCCGCGCACGGCGCACCACCTCCAATCGGGGATCGGGACCGTGATGCAGCGTGGCGCCGACCATCTGCTGTGGGCGATCGCGGACGACCTGATCGACGGCTACTTCCCGTTCGCCGACCGGATCGGCGACGCGATCGACGAGGTCCAGGACGCGGTCGTCCGCAAGGCGACGCCCGATGCGCTGGAGTCGTTGTTCGACCTCAAGCGTGAGCTCATCCAGGTCCGCCGCCGGATCAGCCCCGTGCGCGAGGTGTTCAACCAGCTGACCAACCGGGACGAGCAGCTGATCAGCGAGGACGAGATCGTCTACTTCCGTGACATCTACGACCACGTCATCCGGCTGACGGACGAGCTCGACAACTATCGCGAGCTCGCGTCGGCGACGCTCGATGTCTACCTCACCCAGGTCAACAACAACCTCTCGGTGATCATGAAGCGGCTGACCGGGGTCACGGTGATCCTTGCCGGGATCGGCGCGGTCGCCGGCATCTTCGGGATGAGCGAGGCGACGACGGCGCTCAAAGGCGGCGAGGGGTCGGGGTTCTGGGCGATCACTGCGTTCGTGGTGGCGGCGGCCGGCGTCGCCGCACTCGTGTTGCGCAAGATCGACTGGATCTAGCGCGCTCCGGGAGTGGCTGCCTGACCTCGCGTTCGAGGGCAGCAGCGAGCGCGGAAAGGAGCCGGGCGGCGTCGTGCGGGCCGGCGAGGACGATGTCGGCGGCGGATCGGACCTCATCGGGCATCCCGTGCGGGCCGGTCACCGCGACCGCGAGGGCCGCCTCGAGCACCCCGGCGGCGCGCGCCTCGTGCAACACCGCGAACCCGTCGGCGTCGCTGCTGTCGTCGCCGAAGGCGATCGCGGTCGCGGGCGGAAGGTCCCTGAGCAGCTCGGCCACGGCCTCGCGTTTGCCGCCCGCTGACCGCGGCCGGAGGTCGACGACCAGGCGGCCGCGATAATGCGCGAGATCGTGGGGCGGGAGCTCCCGGTCGACCGTCTCGATGGCGGCGACGACGGCGGCACGTGCCGCGACGCGGTCGTCGGCCTGCCGGACATGGAACGCGACGGACGGTCCCTTCCGCTCCACGAATAGCCAATCTGGGTTGGCGAGGACCTCTGGGACGCGCCGGGCGAGTGTCTCGGCCGGTTGGTGGGAGGCCTCGTGGCCCGGACGGAACGTCGCCCTAAGGCGCGAGAGGCGGCCGCCGCGCGGGAACGTCCCGGACTGGAGCCCGTGATCGCCCAGATAGATGACACCGCCGACGCGGACGCGTGCCGCCACATCGGCCGAGGTGCGACCGGTCAGGACGGCGACGGCGACCCTGTCCGGTCGCTCTTCGGCGATGCGAGCAAGACGACGGATGGCCCGTCGTGCGAGCGGCACGATCGTCGCCGCGCTCGGGTCGCGTGAGCCTTCGGCGAGCGTCCCGTCAAAGTCTGCGATGACGAGCAGCCGTCCGCGGATGCCCACGAGTTCCCGGACGGCATCGACCGCCGCGTCCCGGGTGGACGGGGTCAAGGCGTGACGTCGACCGCCGCGGCGATGGCTCCGGGCTTGCGCTCGAGGGGCGACACGCCACTCGTCCCGTCCGCGACGTCGGCGACGGCGTCCGTCGCGGCATGGGATGCCGCACTGGCCGTCGCCGACCCCGTGGCCGACGCCGACGCGGAGGCGACCGGGGATGGCGCAGGGGTTGCGACCTCGACGGAGGGCAGGATCACGGACGGCGCGGCCGTCTCGGGCGCGAGTTCGAGGAGACCCCCGAGCAGCAGCCCAGCCGCCGCGATCCCGAGTACCAGGCCCGCGACGATCGACAGGCGTGCCAGCATATGGCGGGGAGCGTACCAGCCCTGGCGACCGAGGGCGTCTTTCGAAGCTCCTTGCTACCATGCGCGTCCCATGCGTCCCCCCTCCGACCGCGTCCGGACCCGGATCCTTCCCGCCATCGTGACTGCGCTCGGGATCACCTTCCTCGCCGCGGGCCTCCTGTCGGTCACCGGTCAGGTCACCGCGGTCCCGGACCGGTCAGGCTCGCCGGACTCGGCGGCCGTCCTCCCGGACGCGAGCGGATCTGACGCGAGCGACGGCACGGTCGAGCCCGGCACGTCCGACCCGGGCACGCTGGATCCCAGCGCCTCGCCCTCGGATGGGTCGCCCTCGCCGTCGAGCGGGGACCCGTCGGCGAGCGGCTCGCCGATCCCGCTCATCACGCTGCCGCCCATCGGGTCCGCGCGGCCTCCGACGCCCGTCCCGGTTCCCGGCAGCCGCGTCGCGTCGCGCGTCCGCGTCGCGGCGCTCAAGATCGACCTCGCGGTGGTCAAGCCGCCCAAGGGGTATCCGCTCTGCAACGTCGCGATGTATTACCTCAACCCGGCGCTCGGACAACCTGGCCAGGGCAAGTCGATCTACCTCTTCGCCCATGCCCGGACGGGGATGTTCCTGCCACTGCTCACGGCCTCGAAGATCCAGAATGGCAAGAAGATGGTCGGCATGATCGTCGAGGTCTGGACGGCCGACGACCAGCGGTTCCTGTACGTCATCACCGATGTCTACCGCCACGTCGCGTTCGACCACGTCTTCGACAGGCCCTTCGCCGCCACGAACGAGGCGCTCTGGCTTCAGACGTCAGAGGGCGTCGGCCCGCAGCCGAAGCTGCTCATCAAGGCCGAGCCGCTCTCGCGCGAGCCCGCGGCGTACTCGGACGCACACCCGAAGGCGAAGCCGGTCAACTGCTCGTAGCCGCGCCGCGCCCGGAGGCGGCGCGACTAGGGGATGAGTGCCTGCGCCGCCAGGTTCGCCGCATCGAGCAGCGCCGTCGGGAACAGCCCGAGCAGGACGGTGAACGCGGTCGCCGCCGCGAGCCCGCTCCACACGAGCCCGCCATGCCGAAGAGCCGGCGCGTCCGGCGCGCCGTCGCGCATGAACATGTAGACGACGACTCGGAGGTAGTAGAACGCGGCGACGGCAGCGTTCAAGACGGTGATCACCGCGAGGATCGTGAGCGGTCCGCCAGCCTCGACGGCCGCGAGGATGACGTTCGCCTTGGCGAAGAACCCTGCCGTCGGAGGGATCCCCGTCAGGGATAGGAGGAACAGCGTCATCAGGATGCCCATGAGAGGTTCCCGTCGGCCGAGCCCGGCGAACGTCGCGAGGCTCGAGGTGACACCGGTCCGCTTCTGGAGGCCCGCGATGACCGCGAACGCGCCGAGGTTCATGAAGGCGTAGGCGACGCCGTAGAACAGGAGCGCCTGGATGCCGTCGGTCCGGCCCTCGGGGTCACCGGCCCATGCGGCGAGGCCGACCATCATGTACCCCGTGTGCGCGATCGAGCTATAGGCGAGCATCCGCTTGACGTTGTCCTGGGTGAGCGCAACGAGATTGCCGAGGGTCATCGTCAGCGTCGACAGGACGATGATCACCGGGAGCCACCAGTCGGCCAGCGGCCCGAGCGCCTCGACGAACAGCCGCAGGATCAGCGCGAATGCGCCGACTTTGGGCCCGACCGATAGGTAGCCCGTGATCGGCGTCGGCGACCCCTGGTACGCGTCGGGCGTCCAGTAGTGGAATGGGACCGCAGCGATCTTGAAGGCGACGCCGGTCGTGAGGAACGCGAGCCCCATCGCGAGGCCGGGCGACAAGGGAGCGTTGCCGGCCACGATCTCGGAGAGCCTGGCGGCGATCTCGTCGAGCCTGAGCGTCCCCGTGACGCCCCAGATGAATGCGAGCCCGAACAGGAAGATCGCGGAGCTGAAGGAGCCAAGCAGGAAGTACTTGATCGCCCCCTCGGTCGAGAACGAGTCGGTCTTGTGGAAGCCGGCCAGCAGGTAGCCCGGCAGGACCATCAGCTCGAGCCCGAGGAAGAGCAGCAGCAGGTCCGCGGACGCTGAGATGAGCATCGCGCCGGTCATCGCGAACACCAGGATCGCCGCGAACTCCGCGACCGGCAGCCCTCGCGGGACGAGGTAGTCGGGACCGAACAGGATCGTCATCGCGATGATCGCCACGAACAGGATGTCGAGGAACGTCGTGAGGTCGTCCACCTTGTAGGCACCCCCGAACGCCGTCCCGGGCGTCGAACCCGCGAGGATCGTGAGGACCGCCGTGACGAGCAGCCCGATCAGCGCCACGGCGACCGCGACGCTGCTCCGCGCAGGACGGATGAGGTCGACGATCAGGATCGCAGCCGCGGTCAGGATGCCCGCCAGCAGGGGGCTGATGAGGACGAGGTCGTTCCAGGTCAATGGGCGGCCCCGCCTTCCGGCGCGGGTTCGAGGACCGTCCGGGGATGGACCATCGCCCACACCGTCCGAGCGAGGATGAGGATCGCGAGAAGCCCGAAGATTCCGAGGGCGATCCCGGCCGGGATGGCGATCGGCGCGGCGCGGGTGACCGTGTCGAGCGTCTCAGGGATCGTGCTTCGGAAGAGGTTGAGGAGCAGCCCGGGCTTGAGCCCGAAGATCACCACGAGCGTGCCCAGCGGGACGAGCGTCAGGACCTCGATCGGCGTCATGTCCGTGAGGTGGTCGCCGAGGCCCTCGAGGAAGGCCGACACCTCACCGAAGACGATCCGGCCGTACATGAACAGCAGGTAGCCGGCCGCGAGGATCATGACGAACGCGGCGACGGCCGCCGCATACGGGAGCACCTCGAAGGTGCCGACCAGCACGAGGAACTCCCCGACGAACCCGGACAGCCCGGGGAGCCCCGCGGAGGCGAAGACGAAGAAGCCGAAGACGGCCGCGTAGACCGGCGTCCTCGCCGACAGACCGCCCATCTTCGCGATCGTCCGGTCGTGGGTCCGCTCGTAGATGACGCCGACGAGCAGGAACAGCGCCCCCGTGATCAACCCGTGATTGATCATCTGGAGGATCGCGCCCTGCAGGCCCTGCTCGGTGAAGACGAAGATCCCGAGGGTGACGAAGCCCATGTGGCTGACCGACGAGTACGCGACCAGCCGTTTCAGATCCGGCTGGACGAGCGCGACGATCGCGCCGTAGATGATCCCGATGAGCGACAGGACGATGATCACCGGCGCGAACGTCTGTGCCGCTGCCGGGAAGAGCGGCACGGCGAACCGGATCAGCCCATAGGCGCCGAGCTTGAGCATGATCGCGGCCAGGATCACCGAACCCGCTGTCGGCGCCTCCGTGTGCGCATCGGGCAGCCAGGTGTGGAACGGGAACATCGGGACCTTGATCGCGAAGGCGAGGAAGAACGCGATGAAGGCGAGGAGCTGAAGCCCGTCCGCGAAGGCGCCGGTCGCGGCGTACGCGCGGAGCGCCTCGAAGTCGAACGCGCCCGTCCACGACCCGCCATGGCCCGCCTGGTAGGCGAACGCCGTGGCGAGGATCGCGACGAGCATCAGCAGAGACCCGACGAGCGTGTAGAGGACGAACTTGATCGTCGCGTAGATTCGGTTCGCGCCGCCCCAGATGCCGATGATCAGGTACATCGGGACGAGGACGATCTCCCAGAAGATGTAGAAGAGGAACGTGTCGAGCGCGAGGAACACCCCGATCATCCCGACCTCGAGGACGAGGAACGAGATCATGTATTCCTTGATCCGGGTCTGGATCGGCTTGAAGCTCGCCAGGATGGCGATCCACGTCAGGAGGGTCGTCAGCACCACGAGCGAGACGGACAACCCGTCCGCGCCAAGCTTGTACTCGATCCCGAACACGGGGATCCACGACAGCGTCTCGACGAATTGGAACCCGGGCCGGCCGGGCTCGTAGCCGAGCAGCAGGACGAGCGACACCGCGAACGTGATCAGGCCCGTCGCGAGCGCGAGCGGCCTCGCCGCGGACGCCGGCGCAAAGGCGATGACGAGCACGCCGATGAGCGGCAGGAACGTGACGATCGACAGGATCGGGAGGGCCGTGAGGTCCATCAGCCTCTCGCGAGCAACAGGTACGAGCCGGCCATGACGATCAGCCCGATCGCGATCCCGAGCGCGTAGTTCTGGACTCGGCCGGTCTGCACCTGCCGGAGCCCGCGCCCCGCGTCGACGGTCGCCTCGCCGAGCGCATTCACCGTGCCGTCGATGACCTCGCGGTCGAACCACCACAGCGCTGCCGCGAACCTCCCGCCGATCACGATGAACAGCAGGTGGTAGAGGTCGTCGACCCACCATTTGTTGAGTGACGCGCGATACAGGAACGGCGCGCGGGCAGTCAGCTCACGGACGCGCTCGGGACGCGCCGGCATCCGGATCGGTCCGATCCCGACGCCGAACAGTCGCCAGGCAAGGACGAGCCCGATCGTCGCGACGGCGACGCTCATGATGATCAGCGCGCCATCGATCCCGAACAGCGTGTACGTGGGCTCCGGTGTGCCGCGCGCGGCGCCCAGCACCTGCTCGCCCTCCTCGAAGACGGGCGCGAGCCAGGCCGCGATGCGGCTCGCCCCGAGCGGCAGGCCCAGGAACATCCCGAGGAACACGGACGGGATGGCC
>JBJMNA010000052.1:0-3205 GCA_045804485.1 Chloroflexota bacterium | reverse complement strand
CGCCACGATCACGTACGTCGCCGGGAACGCGAAGAACTGGAACGGGGCGAGGAGCGCGGCCAGCACACCCGCGAGGAGGACGCCGAGCGGCCGGCGATCGAGGCACGCGACGACGAGCAGGACCGCCGTCACGAGACCCGGGAGCCCAAGGGTCGTGGCGCGATGGGGCAGGAACCCAGTCCCGAAGATCGACGCGATCTTGAAGTACGGCCACCCGTCGGCCCAGGTGTTGTCGTACGAGAGACGACTCACCAGGCTGACCACGTCCTCGCCGCCCGCGATGAGATCACCGACCAGCCGGATCCACCCGAGGCCGCCGCCGAAGCAGACGAGGATCGCCGCGATCGTCGCGAGCCTCCGGCCACCGGTCAGCCGGACGGCCAGACCCCACACGACGAGTGCCAGGACACCGGCGAACAGGGCGCTCGTCGCGAAGTAGACGGCGATCAGGTCGACGCCGGCGACCGTCGAGACGATCGCCCCGTCGAAGTCGGCGAACCAGTGGTACGTGAGCGGGACGCCGGCGAAGTACGGAACCTCGGGCGGGAAGTTGCCGGCAGCGATGCTCGACCCGATCGAGACGTGGACGAGCAGGTCGCTCCAGTTCCAGCCGCCCGCGACCCATCCATCCGGGGTCTGATGCCATCCGTTGAGGCCCAGGACCACGAGGACGGCGACACCCGCCGCCGCGCCGACGATCCAGGCCGGCGCGTCATCCCGAAACGCACGGGCGATCGCACCGACCGTCGGCCGAGGAAGCGGCGCGAGCCAGCGATGGCGGACGCCCGCGACCACGAGGGCGGCCAGGGCGAGCAGCGCCGCGCTCAGGAGGATCGCCTCGCGCCCGAACCCGAGCGGTCGCGCGACGAGGTTCACGAGATGCGCCGACACGTAGACGCTTGTCACGACCGCGGCGCCGACCGCGCCCGGCGTCGGGAGGTCCGGGGCGATCCGGCGGATGACCACCCAGCCCGGGACGAAGAAGAGGATCGGCCAGACGAGGAGGATGGCCGTGACGGGGAACACCGACGCGACGAGCGCGGCCCCGACGGTGACCAGCGCCGCGATCGCGAACCCACGCGGCGACAGCGGGCTCATGCCGATGCGGCCACCGTCATCGGCAGGGGGTTCCACAGCGGTCGATGATAGCGACCATGACCGAGCGGACCATCCTGCACGTCGACCTCGACGCGTTCTTCGCGGCGGTCGAGCAACGGGACCGACCGGAGCTCCGTGGCGTCCCCGTCGTCGTCGGCGGTGCGGGCGGGGAGGATGCTCGTGGCGTCGTGTCGGCCGCGAGCTACGAGGCCCGGCGCTTCGGGATCCATTCCGCGATGTCGCTGCGCGAGGCCTACCGCCGCTGCCCGGACGCCGTCTTCCTGCCGGTCGACGGGCGGCGCTACCAGGAGGCGAGCCGGGCGGTCATGGGGATCCTGCGTCGCTACACGCCGCTGGTCGAGCCGATCTCGATCGACGAGGCGTTCCTCGACGTGACCGGGTCGGCTGCGCTGTTCGGCGATGGGCCGGCGATCGCCAGGCGGATCAAGGACGAGACGCGGGCAGAGGTCGGTCTCACAGCATCGGTTGGTGTCGCGACGACGAAGCTCGTCGCGAAGATCGCATCGGATCTCCGGAAACCGGATGGGCTGGTCGTCGTCGCGGCCGGTCACGAGGCGGCTTTTCTTGCGCCGTTGCCGATCGGGCGGTTGTGGGGGGTCGGCGAGCGGACCGCTGCGGCGCTCGCTGAATACGGCGTGAAGACGATCGGCGACCTCGCAGCCCTGCCGCCCGACCTGGTCGTCCGGCGATTCGGGAAGCACGGCGGCTCCCTCGTCGATCGCGCGCGTGGGATGGATGGGGACCCCGTGCACGATGGCGATCCCGCCAAGTCAGTCAGCCACGAGCACACGTTCGACGTCGACACGAGCGACCCGGAGGTGATCGAGCGCACCCTGCTCGGTATGGCGGACGGCGTCTCGGGCCGGTTGCGGTCAGCTGGAGTCAAGGCAGGCACCATCACGGTCAAGATCCGCGACAGCGGCTTCCACACCATTACCCGCCAGCGGACGTTGGCCGAACCCACCGACCTGACCGACCCCATCTACGCGACGGCTCTCGAGCTCGCTCGCCCGGAGATCCGTGGGCTCAAGGTGCGGCTGCTCGGTGTCCAGGCGTCGAACCTCGGTGAACGCGAACAGCTCGCGCTGTTCGATTCGACCGACCCGCGCCGGAGGCGGGCAGTCGAAGCTGCGGACGCGCTCAGGCGACGGTATGGCGAACGCGCCGTCACGCGCGGCCGGCTGGTCGGAGCGGCGTTGCCCGCGCCGTTCGAGCGTGACCCGCGGAACCCGCTCGACCGCCGGGCCCGCGGCGGGCCCGCGGCGCCCGGTGACGAGCGGGTCGTCGCCGCTGAGCCGGGCACGGAGCGTGACAGCAGAGGTGACACGGACCTCGACGACATTCCCGCTGACGACCCTTGACATCGAACGCATGTTCGGTCTAGTGTCGAGCCATAACCGAACAGACGTTCTGTCGCACGAGTGCCCCGGACGACACGACCCAAGCGCCCCCGGAAAGGAGCCATCCAGAATGGCATTCATCCGTGTCGAACCGGTCCAGGTCAAGGTCCGCACCGATTGGTTCAACGGTCGGCCGCGTGAGATCACCTGGGGTGACGAGCGGCTCGAGATCACGAGGCTCGCGGTCGTCCGCGAAGAGGCGGCGGCATACCCCGTGATCAGCGGCCCGCGGACCCTCTTCGAAGTCGACACCCCTCGAGCACGACTGTCACTGACGTACCAGCACCGGTCCCGTCGCTGGACGGTGACGGGGCTCGACGAGGAGGTCCGCCGCCGCGCGGCCTGATCCTCGACCACAGCATCGATGCCTGGGGCTGGGGTCCCGAGGCACCGGCCTCCGACGCTAGGCCCTCCCTCCGCGTCGGGATCGTCGGTCACGGAGCGGGTGCGCCGGTACCGCGCCCGCTCCGCCTCCGGCGACGCGATACGGTATGGGACGGCCGATGCGTGCGTTGTCGGCTCCGCGTGTTCGCTCACGCACCCCGAGGTGCGCTCGCTCGCATGCTCTCCTCCGCCTTCGCCTTGACCGCCCCCCACCGCATCGCTTTTCACTGAGCAGCCCATGCGTCCCGCGGCGCCTTCGGTGCCGAGTCGCAACCGTACAATCGTGCCGATGGATCAGCCTG
>JBJMNA010000051.1:0-5025 GCA_045804485.1 Chloroflexota bacterium | reverse complement strand
GACGAGGTCCTCGATGTTGATGACGTTCCGAACGCTCGGATCGCCGCGCAAGGCGTCACCGACGACTCGCACCTGCGACGGATCGATGAGCTTGACCTCCATGCTCGCGTAGAGCGGGTTGGCGTCGAGGTAGCGGGTGAGGTCCTCGCGACCCTGGGCCTGCATCGAGGCTCGAGAGCGGGTCAGCGCTTCCGCACGACTGATGTACGCGACGGACGCGACCTCGTGCATCCCCTGGAGTTGGGTCCGCAGCGTCTCGACCTGCGTATCCGTCGCGTTCGGCTGGAGGTAGGCGACGACCTCGACCTTCTGCTCCGTGAACTGGAGTCCCGCGAGCAGGCCCGTCTGGATGATCCAGAACCCGGCCAGCAGGAGCAGCATCAGGACCATCGTGGCGGTCGCGGCAAGGCTCATGACGGCATTCCGCCAGAACCCCTGCCAGGCACGCTTGAAGCTGAAGAAGACGAACGGGATCACCCGTCAATCCTCCCGATGGTAGGCGCCGCCGAGCTCGTCGCGGATGATCCGGCCCTCCTCGAGCGCGACGACGCGCTTGCGCAAGGCCGTGACGACTTCGGCGTTGTGGGTCGCCATCATGACCGTCACCCCGAGCTCGTTGATCCGGAGCAGCAGCTGGAGGATCTCCCAGCTGATGAGCGGGTCGAGGTTCCCGGTGGGTTCGTCGGCGATGATCAGCCGGGGGTCATGGACGAGCGCGCGCGCGATGGCGGTGCGCTGCTGCTCGCCGCCCGAGAGCTGCGAAGGCACCTGCTTGGACTGCGCCGAGAGCCCGACCAGCGCGAGGACCCGCTCGACGGCGGGGCGGATCTTGCGCCGGGGCGTGCCCGTCACCTCGAGCGCGAAGGCGACGTTCTCGTAGACCGACTTCGACGGCAGCAGCTTGAAGTCCTGGAAGATGATCCCGATCTTCCGGCGCATCCGCGGGACCTGCCGGCGGCCGAGCCGCGCCACGTCCTGGCCGTCGAGGACGACGGCTCCACGGGTCGCGATCTCGTCGCGGATCAGGAGCTTGATGAGCGTCGACTTGCCGGCTCCGGATGGTCCGACGAGGAACACGAAGTCGCCCTCCGGGATCACGAGATCGACGTCACGAAGCGCGATCTTGCCGTTCGGGTACTGCTTGGTGACGTCGTGGAGCACCAGGACCGCCCGTTCCTGCTTGGCATGGTCACGCCCGCGATGGAGGACGCGGCTTCGGATCGAGCGGGGGGCGATCTGTGGGGCGACGCTCACATGCGGCTCCGCGGGCGAGTCTTGCGACGGCCGGTGCCGCCGATCGTCACGATCTCACGACTCCGTCCGCGGGCACGGCAAAAGGGGAGCCACATCGGAGCCGAGGCTACCACCGGGGCCCTGGTCCGGCAAACGGGACGAGCGCGGAGGAAGGAACCGGCCGTGCGGCCGGCGTCAGACGAGACCCGGCGAGATCGGTAGGTAGCGCGAGAAGTCGGCGAACGGCTCGTCCCAGCACAGCAGGACCGGGAAGGCATCGAGCCGGAATCCTGCTGCGAGCGCCGTGACGACGGCCTCGCCAGCCGAGCCGGGGACCCACATCGCGAACGCGCCCCGCGGCACCACGGCTGACGTGAGGTGTCCCAGCACAGGCCCGAGAAGAGCGGCATCTCGAACCGCGACAGGGCCGACGCGGCCGGCCTCGCCCGCATAGCCGTAGCCGACCGGCGCGCCGTCCGGGCCTCGGTAGAGCCAGCCGTGCCGGGACTCGGTCCGAAGGAAGCGGTGATCGGCGGGGTGCGTCGCGCCAGTCAGCTCGGCATCGATGGCGTCGACAGCGTCCGCCAGGAGTCGATGACCCGCGCCGTCCCCGGAGCCGCCGGCGATCTCGTCGAAGGGGAGCGGGATGACACCCGATGGCAGCTCACCGAATGCCTCCGGCCGCTGCGGCACTCCCGTCAGGCTGAGGAGCGGGATGCGCGGGACCATCCCGTACCGTGCATAGAGCGCATTCGAGATCGGCTGCGCGCTGTCGGTCGCAACGGCGCGGATCATCTCGCCGTCCCCCGGCAAGATGCGTTCGAGCAACTCCCGACCGAGCCCGGACCCCTGGTAGGCGGGCAGGACGAACAGCATCGAGAGGTACCACAGCCGGCCGCGGCGGGCCGCCGCCGAGAAAGCGAGGATCTCGGGCGACTCGCCCGGCTGTTCCGCGACGATGAATGTGTCCGGGTCCGTCGCCTGTAGGTGGGTGTAGAGCCGGGTGATCGGACCGAGCTCATTGGGCACGTCCACCTGCCCAAGACGCCTCGTGTAGTCGTTGATCGACGTCCGCCAGATCGCCGCGCACGTCGCCAGGTCGTCTGGCGTGGCCGGCCGGATCGTGAGTCCGCTCGTCATTGGCGTCGTGCGGACACCACCGGTCACGAGGCGATCGCCTCTTCGCCGATGCTCCGCTCGAGCTCTGCCTGCATGAACGCATCGAGATCGCCGTCGAGGACCGCACCTGTGTTCCCGGTCTCGTGGTTGGTCCGGAGGTCCTTGACCATCTGGTAGGGGTGGAGGACGTACGACCGGATCTGGTTGCCCCAGCCGGCCTCGACATGCTCACCCTTGAGCTTGCGGACCTCCTCTTCCTTCTCCTCGAGCGCCCGCTCGAGAAGCCGCGACTTCAGGACCTTGATCGCCATCTCCTTGTTCTGCGTCTGGCTGCGCTCGTTCTGGCTCTGGGCCACGATCCCGGTCTTCAGGTCTGTCAGCCGAACGGCGGAGTCGGTCTTGTTGACGTGCTGGCCGCCGGCGCCCTGGGACCGGTAGGTGTCGACCCGGATGTTGTCCCAATCGAGCTCGATCTCGACGTCGTCGTCGGCCTCGGGCAGGACTTCGACGAGGGCGAAGGTCGTCTGTCGGCGGTTCTGGGAGTCGAACGGGCTGATCCGGACCAGCCGGTGAACGCCACGCTCGGCGCGAAGCCAGCCATACGCACGGCGACCATTGACCGCCACCGTGACGCTCTTCAGCCCCGCCTGCTCACCCTCCTGCTGGTCGAGGATCTCGGTCGGGAAGCGGTGTCGCTCCGCCCAGCGGAGGTACATCCGCAGGAGCATCTCGGTCCAGTCGGTCGCCTCGGTGCCGCCGGCGCCGGCGCTGATCGACAGGAGGGCCGGACGCTCGTCGTACTCGCCCGCGAAGAGGAGCGCTGTCCGCTCGCGCCTGAAGTCGGTCTCCAGCGCGGCGAAGTCCCGGTCGAGCTCGGCTTCGAGCTCTGCGTCCGGCGATTCGAGGAGCAGCTCGACGGCGGCGAGGAGGTCGTCCGCGCGGACGAGCAGTTCGCGCCACGTCGCGATCTCTGAGCGGAGGCCATCGGCCTCACGAAGCACCTTCTGGGCGGCACGGCCGTCATCCCAGAAACCTTGTTCCTGGGTCAGCGCCTCGATGTCTGCGACGCGCGCCTCTTTTGCCTCGAGGTCAAAGATGCCCCGAGGTCGACCGGATCCGTTCGGCCAGGTCCCGGATGGCGGCGGCTTCCACCTAGTTCCGGGCCTGCAGATCCTGGAGCAGGATCGGGCGCAGCTCGATGAGCCGCAGCGCCGTCTTGCTTCGGGCGACGACGGGGTTCACGCACGGGCAATACGCGTTATGGGGGCAGACGCCACAGTTGCCATCGCAGTCGAGGGCGGCGGCGTAGCTGCACGTCCGGCAATCACGCTCACAGGCGATCAGATCGACGAACGATGCTTCCTCGGCCTGCTTCACGGGCTCCCTCTCTCTGGCTGGGCAGGGCGAACCGGGAACGGTGCTGATGGACTCGTGGGCCCTGGGGAGGCCCGATAAGTGCGGGTTTTGGCACAGTATACGGGGCCAAACCCCCAGCGCCAAGAGGGAAATCCGTCCTGGCCCAGACTGGAGCGTCTGAGGGAACGGTCTACGGCCCGGTTCCGGCCAGGAAGTACAGAGCGAGCGCGCCGAGCTCGTGAACGGTGGCGTCGAGTCGGCCGGCCGTATCGTTCTCGATGGGACTCGTGGCGGTCGGCGAGCCCCACGCCGTGATGCCGTCGTCCTGGGCCATCCGGAGGACTCTGAGCATGTGCGGCCGGTCCGACACGAAGATCGCGTCCGACAGGCCTTTGCCGCGGAGGAGCGCGCTGACGGCGTGGATCGACTGCTGGGTCGTCCGGCTCTGGTCCTCCATCAGGATCGCGTCGGGAGGCACTCCCCGGGCGATCGCGTAGCTTCGGGCGCTCGCGGCCTCGGTCGTCCGATCGCCGTCGGCCTTCCCGCCGGTGACCACGAGGGTCCGCGCGACACCCGCTCGATAGAGCGCCACGGCGTGGTCCAACCGCGCTGCGAAGATCGGCGATGGCCGGCCATCGTACTGGGCGGCTCCCATCACGACGATCGCGTCCGCCGGCCGCTTGTCGTCGATCTGGCCCTGGGCCCAGATCCGGTAGGTCGTGTAGGACGCGACGAGCAGGATGCCGAGGATGCCGATGACCGCCATTCGGCCGACGTCACGCCGAACCGATCGGCGTCTCATCGATCCCGTGTTCGACGCTGTGGTGCCGGCGTCAGCGACCGTGGCACTTCTTGTACTTGAGACCCGACCCGCACCAGCACGCGTCGTTCCGCCCGATCCGGGCGCCACTCGGCGTGAAGCCCGGTTTCGGACCTCCAGACGTTGCGCCATTGCCGCCGATGACCGGTTCGTCACCGAGCGACTCGCGCATCGGCCGCGACGCCGGCGCCGAGGGACCACCGCGCAGGATCGCCGACCCGGCCACGGCCACAGCCGGAGTGGACGCCGCCGCACCGGCGGCGACGAGTTCGCCACCTTCGGGCGCGCCTGACCGGGTGCCATTCGACCCGTTCCCGCCCGCGAGCGCGGCCGCTCCCCGGGCGAGCGATGCGGCCACTGCCGGATCGCCACCGGCCGGCGCCGCCGGCTGCCGTGTCACGGTGACGCGTCAGCCTGCGGTCCCGGCCGGTGGCGATCCGGCAGTGGCAGCCTCGCTCGCCCGGGGAGCGGCCGCGCTCGCGGGCGGGAACGGGTCG